>NZ_CATNVN010000165.1:0-3927 GCF_951230505.1 uncultured Neisseria sp. | reverse complement strand
AAAAGATGATTTTCATTATACTGTCTCGCTGAAAATAATATTGGATATATAGCTGTATCAACATACCAGTAATTAGCATCCTCCGGAACATCTTTACGACTATTGACTGACTTTAGAACTGATTCAAGCATTACTAAAGTAGCTGCTTGATAGCCATGTATATAAGCTCTAATACCTGTCCAGCCATTATTTCCTACACAGGCATTATAGTGAAAATCATCTTTTTCTTTTTGAAACAAATTAGCAGTATTCATTTTTTATGTCCTAAACTTTAGCAAGTTAAATGATTATTTATTATAAAATTTTTCTTATACTTCAGTGGTTTAACTCATATTATTAACGCCTCAGACTAGCAAATCTATATTAACAAGCGTAGATTAGGTCATGACTCAACATTTCAGACAATCCGACGGTTTTGCTGTGTTTAACAACCCAACCGCTTATTCGGGATTTCTATCAGCGCTTGCTGTCCAAGGGTAAGCCGTATAAGGTTGCCGTTACGGTATGTATGCGCAAACTGCTGACGATATTGAATGCCCGGATGCGTGATTACTTTGCCAAAAACGGTATCCAAACGGCTTGATTTGAGTTTTGGTATTTTTGCCCGACGGGGTAAAAAATACAGTTGCTACAGTTACTACCCGCCGTCATTCTCGCGCAGGCAGGAATCCAGAGGTTTAACGTTGTTGCAATTTTAAAACACTCCTGCAATATCAAAGACTGGATTCCCACCTGCGCAGGAATGACGGCTTTTTGTGTACTGTTCTAACTATTATCTGATAGGCCGTCTGAAAAGGGTATATTGGATTCCCCAATACTACTACTCCCTTTTCAGACGGCCTTTCTCCCATTTTAAGCCAAGAAGAAGCCATTATCTGGCAGCTTGCCGCCCAAGAGTTTCGGGTTGAACTGCATCAGGATTTCGTAAAACTTCAAAATCTCGTTCTTCACTTCGCTGCCTTTGGTTACCGTCAGCCGCGCGCCGTCCAAGCCCATGACTAGGGCGGGTTCGGGGGCTGGGAGGTAGTTTTTGCCGATTTTCGCGGCGCTTTGGCGGTTGGCGAGTATCCAGTTGAGTGCGTTTTTCAAATCCTGATGGAAGATGTCGAACTGCGCCTTGTGTGCATGGAAATATTCTTCGTTGGCGATGATGCCCGCCATCGGAATCAGCGGTTTGGTGTCAAACGCCTGTCCCCATGCCTTCACCAAATCAAAGCCGCGTACGACGTTTACGCCCATTGTTTTGCCTTTAAGTAGGCTGGCGGTTGCCATCGGTTCGGGCAGGATGGCGGCGTGGTAGTCCTTGCTCAAAAACAGTCCGACTGCTTCGGGCGGCGTGGCGGTATAGGTGATGCCGACTTTGTGTGCGTCGATTTTCAGTTTTTTCAACAAGGCTTGCAGCACGATGTCGGGCATATCGTTTTTAAACGGAACGAGGATTTTTTTGCCGACCAAATCCTGCGGCGAGGTAATCGCGCTGCCTTTGCACATCAGCTGCGTGATGCCGTTGGTCAAAATATTGACCATGCCGACTTTCTGCCCTTGGTTGCGCAGGTTTACGCCGACATTACTCGGGCTCATCATTACTTTAAATTGTCCGCTTGCTACGCCTGCACGCAGTTGGTCGGGCGAACGCCAGATTTTCAGCGATACATCCGCCTGTTTCGCCAGCTTGCCTTGCAACGCCGCTACGGCGATGGTAACGCTGGGCATTGCCGGTGCGCCGTACACGGTAAATTGTTCTTTACCGGCTGCCAACAATGAAGGCGAAACGCCTGCGGCTGCCAGCGCGGCGGTCATTTTTAAGAAATCACGTCTTTTCATATCCATTTTTTTATCTCCTAATTCTTAATAAGCCAGTGTAGGCATTCTTTTAGACGGCCTGATTTTAAAACGCCGCATGCAAACTCAACCAATACGTCCTGCCCGGTGCATACACTACACTGGGCGACAGGGCGAGGACGTGGTCGCCGCTGATGTATTCGGCGTATTTTTTGTTGAACACGTTGTTCACGCCCAAGCGCAAGCCGTATTTGTCTTTGATGTTTACGCCTGCGTAAAGGTCGGCAACGGTAAAGCCTTTGGCGGCTTCGCGTTTGTCTATGCCCAGACCGCTTGCCGCGTCAAAATCGCCGCGCGTTTGTTTGGCGACAAAGCGTGTTGCGGCACCGATGTTGTAGCTGCCGTGGGCAAAGTAGTTTTTGTAGTCGGCTTGGACGGCGGCTTCAAACGGACGGATTTGATAGAGCGGCCTGCCGTCGGTTTCGTTGTGCCCGTAGTTGTAGGAGGCTTTAATGCCTGCCGCCCAATGCGGATTGAAGTTGTAACGCGCGTAGGCCTGAGCGGTAAACAATCGTGCGTCCACGTTGCGTGTGATGATGCCGCCGCCTTTGGAAGCCGTGCCACTTTGTCCGTGTGCGCGGTCAAAAATAATCAGGTCTTTAACTTTGTCCGCCACAAGCGTGCCGCCCACGTTCCAGCCAGCACCTGCGAGCGAGTTCATATAGCCGTTGTAGTAGTCGTTGCGGCTATCGGCGGTGAGCTTGATGCGGTTGTGTTTTTCGGTTTTCAGCAGGGGATTGCCTGCGATGGCGGCGGCCGGGTTTTGGTTCATCAACGTGCCGTTCATGCGGTTTTGCACGATGGCGGCAAGCGAGTTGAAGCGTTCGGTGTTGTCGCCGATGCGTTCTAAGTGAGCAAGGGAAACGCTGTATTTTTGCATTTCAGACGGCGTGAAATCGTATTTGAGTTCGCCTGAAAAGGCATGACGGCGCACTTTGCCGTTGAAGTCGTAGCCGTAATGGGTTTTCCAGATTTGTTGTGATGAGGCGAAGGCAAGGTTGCGGTTCATCGGATGGGCGGGCTGCGCCGTATTTTTGCGAACGTCCGCTTCGTTGATTTCGTAGCTCAAACCCAAGCCCAGTTTGTGTCGGTCGTCAAACTTGTAAGACAAGGTATCGGCAATGCGCCAGCGGTCGAGGTGTACATCGGCGAAACGGTAGCCGTTGAGGAAATCGCGCATGGCGGTGTGGGCGTTGCGCTCGCCGTTTTGGCTGTCGTTGCGGTAGCTGACGGCGGCATTGTTGTGGAACTTGCCGAAATCCGCGTCATGTTTGAGCGAGAAGTCGTACACTTTGCGGTCAAGCTCTACGAACACTTGCTGCGGCGTGTTGTTTGGGCGCAGGGAGTAATTGTCGGCATGGCGTTTGAGTTTGATGATGCCTGCTTCCGCGCTGACCGTATTGCTCAAATCAGCATTGCCCCAACGCGCGTTGAGTTTGGCGATGTGGCGTTCGGTATCCAATGCGTCGTTGACGAACTGCGGTTGGCGGTCGTTGTCGATGTCGTCGTGTAGGTAGGTGAGGCGGTATTCCTGGGTTTCAGACGGCACGAAACCGAGTACCAAAGCTTGATTGAAACGGCTGTATTTCCAATCGGTCTGATTGCCGTCGCCGTCTTTATAGCCGTTGGCCTTGGTGTGATTGAGGTTGGCCACGCCGTACACCTTTGCCCCACGCGCTTGCGCGGTAACGGAGTTGTAAAAGCTTTTGCCGTAAAAGCCGCTGTTTGCTTTCAGCGGACGGAAGGCTTGGTCTATGTTTTCGGTAACAAAGTAATGATCGCTGCGGTCGGTGCGGTCGAATTGGTTTTCGGGGAAATAGCCCTGAGCCGCGGTCGGGGCAATCGGTTTGGGAGGGGAGAAGGTTTTGACAGGCTGGATTTCATCAGGGTCTGCCAAGGTTTCGGCAAAGCCGTTTGCAGCGGCAAAACTGCTCATTAACAAGCAAATCAAATGGTTTTGTTTCATGACTTATATTCTGATAATCATTTTTATTTATTATGCTCTTAGAGAGAAGCAAAGTAAAGAAACGATAAGGTATTTATTGTCGATAAACACTTAGCGTAGAACACAAATCGGCAAGGAGG
>NZ_CATNVN010000164.1:0-4013 GCF_951230505.1 uncultured Neisseria sp. | reverse complement strand
AGGCGAGTTGGGCGGTTTGTGGCAGAAGCAGTATCAGATATCTGCGAAAAACGTGGATGCCGAGTTGATACGCAGTAACAAAAGGCCGTCTGAACCTTATGAAGAATCCTTTGACGACTTGGTTTTACAAGGCACCATCAGCAATCTTTACGAATGCGGCCGCATTGTGTTCCAAAACCAAAAAGACAATGCGCCCAACCGCATTGCCCGTTTGTTGGAGCATTTGATTTTTTGCGCCATCGCCCCTAAATCCGTTGAAAGCCGACAAACCTATATTGTCAGCCTGGGAAAGACCGAAACCTATGCCGCCATCGGGCAAGAGGCCGCGAGGGCACTTTTGAAAGAATGGTTGGTATATTTCCGAATCGGACAAAATACCCCCTTGCCGTTTTTTGCCAAAACCAGCCTTGCCGCTGCGGAGGAGTACAGCAAGAAAGAGGATTGGGATGCTGCCTTGAGAGAAGCCTATAAGGGTTTTAACAGCAATAAAATGAGCAAAGGGCAGAAAGAATATACTGAAGTGAAGCTGGTGTTTGGCCATTCGGATGAATCGCCTCTTGATGAGCCGCTATTTGAAAACCTCATCGTCAATCTGCTTGTTCCGCTTTTGACCGGCGTGGCAGGTAAAACCAATACAACAGAACAGGAGTAAAGCATGGCTACTTATGCAGAATATTTGGATTTTGATACCGAAGAAGACAAATTGAAACAGCAGCAGCTCTATCAGGCGACCGAGCTGTCGGCGCAAACGGCAGCGGAGGTCAAAAAGATCAGCCGTCCGCAACACTGGCTGCTTGCCGCTGCGCCATATTGTCCAGATTGCCGCGTGTTTGTGCCGTTTATTCAAAAAATGGCGGAGTTGAACCCCCGTATCCGCATCAACTATATTGCCCGCAGCGATTTCGACGACAGCAGCCGTTTCGATAATCCGCGCCAACAGGAAATCGTCCGCGCCAATCAAAAAATCCCTGCGCTGTTTTTGATGGGGCATGAAGAAGCCGGGCCTGTGTTTAACGAGTTTCCGCAAGTGGTGTTAAACCAAATTGCGGCAGATGAAACCCGTCGCACGGAATTGCGCGATGCGTATCGTGCCGGCGAGTTTAATGCCGATATTGAGGCTCAGATTGTAGCGGCGTTGGTATGGGCAGAGCAGCGTTGTTGAGCAAACATTGCTGGTGTGTACAGCCATGTTTTGAACCGCTTTGATATTTTGCTTTGTAATAAAAAGGCCGCCTGAAAAGATTTCAGACGGCCTTTTTTGATATTTAACGCTTGATCAAATCTCGATTTTATTCGGCGTAAAGGTTTGCCATTTATTGCAGGCAGGGCAGTGCCAGAAGAAGACTTGAGATTTGAAGTGGCAGTTGCGGCAGCGGTACATGACGCTTTTTTGCAGCTGGCGGCCGATAATGGAACGAATCATATCAGTGTCGGCTTTCCACTCCGGATTCATACTGCTGAGTTTCAATCCAAGCAGGCGGTACACGCCGTTGAGGTCGGGTTTTTGGCGGACAAGTTCGACAGCGATTTGCGCCGCTTCGGTTTCGCCTTTGAGCAGCAGAGCCTTCTCGTAAATGACGTTGATCAGGTCAAGATCGGGGAAGGTTTGCATATAGCCGATAAGGCGATTGAGGCCTTCTTCCTGTTTGCCTTGCGCGGCATAGGCTTCATAGAGTTTCTCGCCGACCATGCTCAAATAGGCGTGGTTTTGCTGCTCGATGGCGGAATACGCTTCCACTGCGGCAGGGAAATTGCCCTGACGGTATTCGATGTCGCCGAGGATGATGTTGGCGCGCGTACATTTTTTGTTGGCTTCGAGTGCTTTGCCGATGTTGTAGCGGGCGGCATCGAAGTTGGATTTGAACAGCGCGGCTTGGGCGATTTCGCAATAGAACTGGGCGATTTCAAACTGGTAGGTCTGTTCGTCATGGCTCAAGAGTTGCGCCATTTCGATGGCTTTTTCCCAGTCGCGGTCTTGTTGGTAGATGCTCAAAAGGTGTTGGCGGGCTTCGCGTGCCATATCGCCTTCCTGCAAACCAAGGAAGATTTGTTCGGCACGGTCCACCAAACCTGCGCTTTGGTAGTTTTGCGCCAATTCAAAAAGCACGCGTGCGCGTTTTTCGTTGACGGTGTCGGGCGAATCGAGCAGGGCGCGGTGCATATTGATGGCTTTGTCGTTTTCGCCGCGTTGGCGGTAGAGCTTGCCTAAGGTCAGGTTCAAATCGTATGACTGCGGCTGCTGGTCGATGACTTCTGCCAATTCGCGCGCGGCGCGGCCGCTGTTGCGGTCAACGAGGGCATCAAGGCTTTTGTAAAAGCCGGCCGGTATGCTTTTGGCCTGTTTCAGGACGGTCTTCATATCGACGCGCGCGGCAAACCAGCCCATGGCGAAGAAAACGGGGAGGAGGACGATGGGCAGTAAGATGACCCATAATTCGTTGTCCATGGTATTCCTTTATTGATTGGTGGCGTTACGCTTTGGGAGCGGTGTCGGAAGCCGTTGCCGGTGTTTCGGTTTTGACCGGAGTCAGGTCTTTTTCGGAAAGGTGGGCGTATTTTTTCACTTCGGCACGCAGGCGGTTGTTTTCGCTGCGCAGGGTCAGCAGACGGCCGAAGAGGGCAAACATACCGAACACGATGCCGATAATAAAGGCACCGAAAAGCACGACAATCAGTGGCAGATTGACGTTTTGGCCGGGCAGGTAGAAGAAGGATACGGTGTGGGTATTGGTGATGGCCAGCAGGAGGAAAACAAGAAGAATCAGGATTTTGATGATGGTAGAGATGAGTTTCATGGGTTGCTCCGGGTGGGCCGCGGTTGGGGCAGGCCGTCTGAAAAATGGTATCAGTTTAAACGATTTGCCGGATTTCGGATAGGACGGCATATTTCAGACGGCATGGGAAGGGTATCTTTAATGCTGACGGGTACTTGTCAAACCCATATTGAAAGGCGTATTGTTCAGTCTTTAGTTATTATCTTACAAATCAGAATAAGAAAGGCAATCATCATGAGCAGACCAGTCCCAGCCGTATTCGGCAGCGTTTTCCACGCTGAAATGCCCGTTATCGCTTATCGTGAAGGTAAATGGCAACCGGTAGAATGGCAATCTTCCAAAGACCTGACACTCGCCCCCGGCGCACATGCTTTGCATTACGGCAGCGAATGTTTTGAAGGTTTGAAGGCATTCCGTCAGGCAAACGGCAAAATCGTGATGTTCCGCCCGACCGCTAACATCGCGCGTATGCAGCAAAGCGCAGATATTCTGCACCTGCCGCGTCCTGAAACGGAAGCTTATTTGAATGCTTTGATCGAATTGGTCAAACGCTCCGCCGAGGAAATCCCTGATGCGCCTGCCGCTTTGTACCTGCGTCCGACTTTGATCGGTACCGACCCTGTGATCGGCAAAGCCGGTTCTCCTTCCGAAACAGCCTTGCTGTACATTTTGGCTTCTCCTGTCGGCGACTATTTCAAAGCCGGTTCGCCCGTTAAAATCTTGGTGGAAACCGAACACATCCGTTGCGCCCCGCACATGGGTCGTGTGAAATGCGGCGGCAACTACGCTTCCGCCATGCCATGGGTATTGAAAGCCAAAGCAGAGCACGGTGCAAACCAAGTACTGTTCTGCCCGAATGGCGATGTTCAGGAAACCGGCGCGTCTAACTTTATCCTGATTAACGGCGATGAAATCATTACCAAACCGTTGACCGATGAATTCTTGCACGGCGTTACCCGAGATTCCGTACTGACTGTTGCTAAAGATTTGGGCTACACCGTTACCGAGCGCAACTTTACTGTCGACGAGCTGAAAACTGCGATTGAGAATGGTGCGGAAGCGATTCTGACCGGTACGGCTGCGGTTATTTCTCCGGTAACTTCTTTTGTGATTGACGGCAAAGAAATCGAAGTGAAGAGCCAAGAGCGCGGTTATGCAATCCGTAAGGCAATTACGGACATTCAATACGGTTTGACAGAAGATAAACACGGCTGGTTGGTCGAAGTTTGTTAAGTAGAA
>NZ_CATNVN010000163.1:0-4069 GCF_951230505.1 uncultured Neisseria sp. | reverse complement strand
GTTTCAGACGGCCTTGAGTTTATCTATCCTTATTGCCAAATGACAATAAAGTCAACAAACAAGATTTATTTTTCATTCAAAATCTTACCGACAATCTCGCCCACATCTTTGGACAAACCTTCTTGTGCATTGATGCGTTGCAATTCTTTGGTCATGACGGCTTTGCGGTTGGCTTCCAATTTATTGCAGATGTTAAAAGCCTGCACCAGTCGGGCGGCAACTTGCGGATTAAAACGGTCGATTTCCATCACTTTATCGGCTACAAAGCGGTAGCCGCTGCCATCTTCTGCATGGAAATGCGGAATATTACGGCTGAAGCTGATCAACAAAGAACGGGCCTTGTTCGGGTTTTCAATACTGAACTTAGGATGACTCAAGGCCGTCTGAACTTGCTGTAAAGTATCTTTACGGCGGCTTGAAGCAATCAGGGCAAAGTATTTATCCATTACCAAAGCATCATCGGCAAATTTATCAGCAAATTGCGTCAACAAACGATCGCGGATTTCGCTTTTATTGCTGTTGATTGCAGATAAGATGCCCCATTCGTGGGTCATGTTTTGCGCCATTGCTGCGTAATTCTCCGCAACGTGTTCAATATGCGCAGCGTCAGCACGAAGGATAAATGCCCTGCAAGCATTGCGCAAAGTACGCCAGCCGGCCAATTCTGGGCTGTATTCATAACGAACAGCGGCATCGGCTTGGTTTTCTTGCTCAGCAGCTTGACGGTTCAACTCGCGCCATTGAGGCAGGAACTTGACGGCAACGACATTGAGCAAGGCTTCTCGCGCTTGATGAACCTGAATCGGGTCAATATTTTCTTCTTCCGACCATACATCGGTTTCAGACGGCATTTGCAGCAAAATGGCACGGAATGCCGGATCAAAGTCACCGGAAACCACCAAAGCCAAAGCATCCATCAATGCTTTATGTTCCGGCAAAGGACGGCCTTCCGCCAATGCCTGACGGTTGGCGTTAATGGCGCGATGGTACAAGGTTTGAGCAGCTTCCCAACGGGCAAACTCATTTTCATCTGCCGCCAGTAAAGTGGCCAATTCTTGCTCGCTGTACGGATAGTTCAGGGTAACCGGCGCAGAGAAATCACGCAGCAGAGACGGAATAACCGGCTCATTGACGCCGCCCAACACAAAAGTCTGCTCGGCTTCGGTCAATACCAAAACTGCCTCTTTCACCCGTTTGCCTTGATATTCAAACTCAACCGCTTCGCCTTTTTCATTTAGCAAACCGGTTTTGACCGGAATCATCATCGGCTGTTTGTCCGCCATATCGGGCGTCGCGGGAATGGTTTGTTTGATGGTTAATTCAAACGCACCATCTTTCAGACGGCCTTGAGCATCTAAAACCGGCGTACCGGCTTGGCTATACCACAAAGCGAACTGATCAAGATTGATGCCGTTTGCGTCTGCCATTGCGGCACGGAAATCATCACAAGTCACAGCCTGACCGTCGTGGCGTTGGAAATACAGCTTCATGCCTTTTTGGAAGCCCTCTTCTCCGAGCAAGGTGTGATACATGCGCACGACTTCCGCCCCTTTTTCATAAACGGTCATGGTGTAGAAGTTGTTCATCTCCTCATAGCTGGCCGGGCGGACAGGATGCGCAGTCGGGCCCGCATCTTCAGGGAATTGGAACAGACGCAGCATGCGGACATTGTCGATACGGCGCACCACGCGGCTGGCCCGGTCGCCGGAAAACTCTTGATCGCGGAATACGGTCAAACCTTCTTTCAGCGACAATTGGAACCAATCGCGGCAGGTCACGCGGTTGCCCGTCCAGTTGTGGAAATATTCATGGCCGACAACAGATTCGATGCCTTCAAAGTCGGTATCGGTTGCAGTACGGCTGTTGGCCAGCACGAACTTGGTGTTGAAAATATTCAAACCTTTGTTTTCCATCGCGCCCATATTGAAATCGCCCACGGCAACGACCATGAAAATATCCAAGTCGTATTCCAAACCGAAGCGTGTCTCGTCCCATTTCATCGCATTTTTCAACGATTCCACCGCAAAACCGACTTTAGGTTTGTCTGTCTCAGTGGTGTAAAACTCGATTTTGACCTTACGGCCGCTCATGGTCGTAAAATAATCTTCCGTTACCGCCAAATCGCCTGCCACCAAAGCAAAGAGATAACTCGGTTTGGCAAACGGGTCTTCCCATTTCACCCAATGACGGCCGTCTGAAAACTCGCCACCATCGATTTTATTGCCGTTAGATAGCAACACCGGATAGCGTTTTTTGTCTGCAACGATGGTGGTGGTAAATTTAGACATGACATCCGGACGGTCGATGTAGAACGTAATTTTGCGGAAACCTTCCGGTTCGCATTGGGTAAACAAATTGCCGCCGGAAGCATACAGACCCATCAGAGATTTGTTCTCAGCCGGTAGAATTTCGGTTTCCACTTCCAGCGTAAAGTTTTCAGACGGCACGCCGGCAATCGTCAGTTTTTCGTCCTCCAACACATAATCTACGGCCTGGCCGTTTACTTTCACTGACAGCAGTTTTGCCGAACCATCCAATACCAATGGCTCCCCTGCTCTTTCAGGTTGAACGGTCAGACTGGATTTGACGATGGTTTGCGGTTCTAAAATATCGAAATGCAGGGCGGTTTTCAGAATACGGTACGCTGGCGCGGCGTAGTCTTTCAAATAATGGATGGTTTTGCTCATTTGTTCTCTTTCAGAGTCATGCGGTAAATAGATGAAGCATATCGTTTCATATAGCCTAAATTCAAGTGTTTTCAGAAAAAAAGGCCGTCTGAAACCTAAAATTTCAGACGGCCTTCCTATTCAGGCAGCAAATCTAGTTGCCTGTCATTGCCAACTTACCACTGATACAGCGCACCGGCACCGACACCGACATGACCGTCGGTATTGGCCGAGAAGTTGCCTTTGACAATCCAGTTGCCGCCGTCGCTCATCGCAGACACGCCGATGGCCATGGCAGACTGACCACCGTAGTAGCCACTGCCGACACCGATACCGGTCGCACCCGGACGGGTTACTTGAGGAATCGAGCCTTGGGCAATCGCACCGGCCACACCCGCGTAGGCTTTCTTGCCTACTTGGTTGATATTGTTCTGCAACTCGGTACCCAAACCAATCAACTGGTTCACGTTTGCCGCATCTGTACCGTCTTTACCCGGAGCCACATTGGTAATGCGTTGGCCGCCGTTGTTCAGACCGACAGGAGACAGTTTGACTTGGTTGTTCGGATTGTTTTCAGTCGGTGCAGCGATGGTTACGCCGTCGTTGTTGACCACGGTATTGCCTGCGGTCAGACCGTCTTTGTTCAACGCAACTTTATCGCCGACTTTCACGCCGTCTTTGTTCATCACAGTATCGCCTGCTTTGAAAGTATCGGCATTCACGGTCTTCACGCTAATCTCGTCAGCCAACTTCAGCTGAGCGCCACCGGTAACGGTTTCGCTGATGATGTTGCTGTCGCCTTTGACGTTGATGGTAGAACCCAACGCGTAGTTGTTGCTGCCGGTGGTACCGCCGAAGTTAATGCCTTTGGCGATCGTCGCAGCATTGTTGGCCACGTTTTGGTTGGTTGCGTGCAACTGGCTGCCATTGACGGCATCTTTGCTGTTGGCATTGATGTCGCCATCCGCTACGTTGGTTACTTTGTTGCCCGCATTATCCAAGCCGTCTTTCGTCAGGTTTACCTTGCCTGCTTTCAAGCCGTCTTTATTCAATGCAACATCGTCACCCACTTTCACACCGTCAGTGTTCACTGTGGTATCGCCGGCTTTCACGCTGTCAACATCCAAGTCTTTATCGGTTGCCACCTCGTAAACAGTTTGACCCTTGTCGCCTGTTTTCTGAGTCACAACGATGTTCTTACCTTGAACGACTTCGGTCTTAGACGCAGCGGCAGCTTGTTTCAGTTGGGAAACATTGACTGCATCGGTGTCATCCGTACCAGCCGCAACGTTGGTAATCTTATTGCCGCCGTTGTTCAAGCCAGCTTTGGTCAGGTTAACATCGCCTACTTTCAAGCCGTCTTTGTTCAATGCAACATCATCGCCAACTTTCACACCGTCATT
>NZ_CATNVN010000162.1:0-4092 GCF_951230505.1 uncultured Neisseria sp. | reverse complement strand
GCAATGGAATCAATATGTACGACTGCGCCTTTTTTCAGGCGCGACAAAGGAATGGTAGACATAAGCCTCTCTTTTCATTTGTTTTAAAAGTAGATTATTAAAAAACGTGAGAAGAATGACGAATGTGCGGCACATTTGAAAGATTGGTTATGAGTGGCTATTTGCCTCTTCTTTCGATAAGTGCGGTTTGTTTTAAGTATTGTTATTTTCTTTGCTAATGATAAACCTTATTAATGTAAAAATCAAATGTAACAAGATAAACTAAAAAGGCTGAAATCCTTTTATCATTAGGATTTCAGCCTTTTTATACACTCAACAAACTAAAGGCCGTCTGAAAGGTTTCAGACGGCCTTCAAAATAAAAAACCGAATCAAATCGGTTTTTTATTCCCATTCAGGGAAAGACTCTAAATTACAGAGCGTCTTTCAATGCTTTACCGGCACGGAATTTAGGAGTTTTAGCAGCAGCAATAGTCAAAGGCTCGCCAGTTTTAGGGTTGCGGCCTTGACGTTCGGCGCGTTCGCCGACGTAGAAAGTACCGAAACCGACCAGAGTAACAGTGTCGCCGTTTTTCAATGCGTTGGTTACGGCATTAGTAGTAGCATCCAAAGCTTTTTGCGCAGCAGATTTGGAAATGCCGGCTTCTTGAGCAATTGCTTCGATCAATTCAGACTTGTTCACAATTAGTCCCTTCCTATCGTAAAAAATGATGAAATGCCCGAATACTCGGGGCTTGAGCACTTTTAAAGCACATACGCACTTTATAGCAATTCTGAAATTATCATGTCAAGTAAAAGATGTGGAATTGCCCTATTTTTGTGGCATTCAGGGCAAAACCACATTTTTTGCAACATCAGACGGCCAACTTAATGCTTGGTTGCTTTTGTTCTTGACTTCGCCTTAGAAGTTTGCGGGGTATCGGCAACCGCCAATTCAGCCGCCCACTGCTCAGGCTGAGCTTCCAAACCCAAAGCCAACACTTCATCAATCCATTTAACCGGATGAATGGTCAGACCGGTTTTGACATTTTCAGGGATTTCTTCCAAATCTTTGACGTTGTCTTTTGGAATCAATACATGCTTGATACCGCCGCGCAAAGCAGCCAGAAGTTTTTCTTTCAAACCGCCAATCGGCAAGACTTCGCCACGCAAAGTGATTTCGCCGGTCATCGCCACGTCTGCACGCACCGGAATTTTGGTGAAGGCAGAAACCATCGCCAAAGTCATGGCGATACCTGCGCTCGGACCGTCTTTCGGCGTCGCACCTTCAGGTACATGGACGTGAATGTCTTTCTTCTCATAAAAATCAGGAGCCAGACCCACTGATTCAGCACGAGAACGGACAACCGACCATGCGGCCGATACCGATTCTTTCATGACATCGCCCAGTTGGCCGGTACATTGAATCGTACCTTTGCCCGGCAAAGCTACTGCCTCAACAGTCAACAACTCGCCACCGACTTCGGTCCAAGCCAAACCGGTTACCTGACCGATGCGGTTTTCGCTTTCGGCCACACCATAGTCGAAACGGCGCACGCCCAGATAGTCATGCAGATTTTTTTCAGTAACTTTAATCGCTTTAGGTTTGGCCTTGCTTACTGTTTTGGATTTGGACGCTTTTTTCTTGTCCTCATTCAAAGTAACCTGCATCACCACTTTACGGCAGATTTTGGCAATTTCGCGATCCAACGAGCGGACACCGGCCTCACGGGTGTAGTAACGGATAATATCGCGCACCGCACTTTCATCAACCACCAACTCGCCCTCTTTCACACCATTGCGCTTCATTTGTTTCGGCACAAGGTATTGCATGGCGATATTGATTTTTTCGTCTTCTGTATAACCGGACAGACGGATAATTTCCATACGGTCAAGCAGCGGAGTCGGGATATTCAAGCTATTTGAAGTGGCAATAAACATCACATCGCTCAAATCATAATCGACTTCGGCATAGTGGTCGGCGAACTTGTTGTTTTGCTCAGGATCCAGCACTTCAAGCAATGCACTGGCCGGATCACCGCGGAAATCGCTACCCATCTTGTCGATTTCATCCAGCAGGAACAATGGATTTTTCACACCCGCTTTCGCCATGTTTTGCAGGATTTTGCCCGGCATAGAGCCGATATAGGTACGGCGGTGGCCTCGGATTTCGCTTTCATCACGCACGCCGCCCAACGCCATACGCACATATTGTCGGCCTGTGGCTTTAGCAATCGACTCACCCAAGGAAGTTTTACCCACCCCCGGAGGACCAACCAGACACAAAATCGGGCCTTTGAGCTTGTCCATACGTTTTTGAACAGCCAAATATTCCAAAATGCGCTCTTTGACTTTTTCCAAACCATAGTGGTCGGCATTCAAAATCAAATCAGCCTTGGCAATATCTTTGCTGACACGGGATTTTTTCTTCCACGGCAGCTCAAGCAAAGTATCGATATAGTTGCGCACGACGGTAGATTCCGCAGACATCGGCGGCATCATTTTCAGTTTTTTCAATTCAGACAGACATTTTTCTTCAGCCTCTTTGCTCATGCCTGCTTCTTTGATTTTTGCTTCCAACGCATCCAGCTCGCCACGCTCGTCTTCTTCGCCCAATTCTTTCTGAATCGCTTTGACTTGCTCATTCAAGTAATACTCGCGTTGGGATTTTTCCATTTGACGTTTTACACGGCCACGAATACGCTTCTCAACCTGCATGATGTCAAGTTCGGCTTCCAACTGCGCCAGCAGAAATTCCAAACGGTCAACAATGCCGGCAGTCTCCAGCACATATTGACGCTGCTCCAATTTCAGCTGTAAATGCGCGGCAATCGTATCGGCAAGACGGCTGTTGTCATCGATACTGCTGATGGTGCTGATAACTTCGGCAGGGATTTTTTTGTTCAACTTCGCATATTGCTCAAATTGAGTCAGCAGAGTACGGCGCAAGGCCTCAATTTCAGGATTGTCCTTGTCGCTATTCTCATCAATCGCCTCAACATGAGACAAAAACAATCCTCCTGTTTCATCAACCGCCAACGCGCGCGCACGACGGATACCTTCTACCAACACTTTAACGGTGCCGTCAGGCAGCTTCAAAACCTGCAAAACTTGGGCAACAGTACCGGTTTGGTGCAAATCTTCAGCTTTAGGGTCTTCTGTATTAGGGTCAAGCTGGGCCAACAGGAAAACCGGATCATCATTGGCCATTGCCGCCTCAAGGGCCGCAATCGATTTAGGACGACCGACGAACAGCGGCAATACCATATGCGGATACACCACGACATCGCGTAAAGGCAAGGTAGCCAGCGCACTGTATTCCTCGAAATATTTGTCTTTTGTCGGCATAGTTAGAAATCTCAATCATTGTTAAATCAGAATGTAGCTCAAAATTGGGTTGAAGCGCTCCATTTCAAGACTTGAAAACAGCTTATCCGCACCTATTTTCGAAAACATCATTTTTAATAGCCCGATATGGACGTTTACGATAAAATATATCGGATTTTGGGCCGTCTGAAAACTTTTCAGACGGCCCTGGCTAACCAAACAAGGTAGTAAACCATGACAGACTCAACCGAAAAAAAATCATTAATTGAATTCCCTTGCACCTTCCCTGTAAAAGTCATGGGCGCGGTTCATCCGGAATTTGAATCCGCCATCTTGGAAACTGTGCGCAAACATGCTCCCGATACCGAGCCGCACCACATTACTACGCGCCCAAGCAGCAAAGGCAACTACACCAGCGCAACCGTCAAAGTAAATGTTGATAACCAAGAGCAGCTCGACAATATTTACCGCGACCTGACTTCACACGAATTGGTAAAAGTGGTGCTGTAATGAAAATCGTGCACAAAGGCTTGGTCGATTACCTGCCGACTTTCGAAGCCATGAAGGCATTTAATGCCTCGCGTGACGAAAACACCGAAGACGAATTATGGGTGGTCGAACATCCGCCCGTATTCACCCAGGGCTTGGCCGGAAAACCTGAACACCTCCTCATTCGCGACGATATACCCGTTGTCCAAATTGACAGAGGCGGTCAAATTACCTACCACGGTCCCGGCCAATTGGTCGTTTATACGATGATCAATTTCAAACGCCGTAAGACCAGTGT
>NZ_CATNVN010000161.1:0-4105 GCF_951230505.1 uncultured Neisseria sp. | reverse complement strand
ATTGCTGGCTGTAGCCGGAGAGAAAGTGATGGGGCTTTTTTTGAGAAAGATATGAAGCATTTATTGCGAAACAGAATAAAACAAGGCCGTCTGAAACAGGTTTCAGACGGCCTTTTATGTCCTAAATCAGATTAATGTGAATTGCCGAATCAATAGAAGCCTTCGCGTTCTTCACGGGTGCTGATGTAGATGTTTTTCACTTGGGTGTAGGCGGCGAGCATCATTTTGTGGGTTTCGCGGCCGATACCTGAAGTTTTGTAGCCGCCAAACGGCGCGCCGGCAGGCAGGCGGTTGTAGCAGTTTACCCAAACGCGGCCGGTTTCCAATGCGTTGGAAACGCGCAGGCAGCGGTTGATGTCGGTACTCCAAACTGCGCCGCCCAAGCCGTATTCGCTGTCGTTGGCCATTTTGATGACTTCTTCTTCGGTTTTGAATTTAATCACGGTGGCAACCGGGCCGAAAATTTCTTCTTGGGAAACACGGGCTTCGTTGCTGGCTTCAATCAAAGTAGGCTCGACAAATTCGCCTTTGCCCAATTCGCCTTCGATTTTTTTACCGCCGGTAATGATGCGGCAGCCTTCTTGTTCGCCGATTTTGACGTATTTCAAAATGGTCTCGAGTTGACCGGCATTGACTTGAGAACCCATTTGGGTGTCGTCTTCCCAAGGCAGGCCGACTTTGATTTTTTTGAATTCTTCAGCCAAAGCATTGACGAATTTGTCGTAAATGCCTTCTTGTACAAAAATGCGCGAACCGGCGCAGCACACTTGGCCTTGGTTGAACAAAATACCTTTTTGCGCGCCTTCGAGGGCTTTGTCGAAAGGCATATCGTCGAAGAAGATGTTGGCAGATTTGCCGCCCAATTCCAAAGTGGACGGAATCAGTAATTCAGCAGCAGCGATGCCGACGCGGCGGCCGACTTCGGTTGAGCCGGTAAAGGCCAGTTTGTTGAAGCCTTTGTGGTGCAGCATGTATTCGCCGGATTTGGAACCGCGGCCGGTAATCACGTTCAACACGCCTTTAGGCAGCAAGTGGTTGATTTTTTGAGCGAGGGACAACAGGCTCAATGAAGTGCTGGAAGAAGGGTGGATGACGATGGTACAACCTGCGGCCAATGCCGGAGCGATTTTCCATGCGGCCATTAAGAATGGGAAGTTCCAAGGAATGATTTGGCCGACAACGCCGATCGGTTCGCGCAAAACGATGGACAGGTCTTCGGCGTCAAGCTGGGTCGCAGTGCCTTCTTCGCCGCGGATCACGCTGGCGAAATAGCGGAAATGGTCGGAAGCCAAAGGCACGTCGGCGGCACGGGTTTCGCGGATCGGTTTGCCGTTGTCCAAGGTTTCTTGCAGGGCAAACAATTCGGCGTTTTCATCAATCACATCGGCGATTTTGTTCAAAATGGCCGCGCGTTCGGCAGTCGTGGTTTTGCGCCATGTTTTGAACGCTTCTTGCGCAGCGGCTACGGCAGCATCGACATCGGCGTCGGTTGCGTCTGTGAACTTGGCCAATTCATCGCCATTGGCAGGGTTGTAAGAGGATAAAAGTTTGCCTTCGCTACCTTTTGTCCATTCGCCGTTGATCAAAAGGCCGTATTCTTTATCAAACACATTTAAATCTTTTGCCATAATGCTGTCTCCTTAATGAATGGGAATAGGTGTTTCACACCATGAAAAACAGCTTATGCTTTTTTCTTTTTAAGTTCAAGTACTAAAAATGATAATATTCTCAAAATTTACATTTGCAATGTTGTCTCATGTAGCAGGCCGTCTGAAAAATAAAGGATTTTATTGAAATGAAAGTGTATTTGTTAATATATTTAAAGATTTATACGGCTTAAATAGATTTTGTTATGGTATAACATTATAACTTATTGTTTTGAAAAAGATTATGGGTTGACGGCTTCGGATATGGGGAGTATTCTCATTCATAGCTAAACAGTTTTTCAACACTCTAGGAGACTCTCTCATGAAAATGCATGCTGTGGTAGTAAATAAAGATGTAGCAGGTGATGTAGAAGTTGTTGAACGCGAACTGCGTCCGCTGGAATACGGCGAGGCGTTGGTGGAAGTTGAGTATTGCGGCGTGTGCCACACCGACTTGCACGTTGCGGCAGGCGATTACGGCGACAAACCGGGTCGCGTGTTGGGACACGAAGGCATCGGTTTGGTTAAAGAAGTTGCTGACGGTGTGAAAAATCTGAAAGTCGGCGACCGTGTCAGCATCGCATGGCTGTTCCAAAGCTGCGGTTCTTGCGAATACTGCAATACCGGCCGCGAGACCTTGTGCCGCTCCGTATTGAACGCAGGTTATACTGCCGACGGCGGTATGGCGACCCACTGTATCGTGAGTGCCGATTATGCGGTCAAAGTCCCTGAAGGCTTGGATCCTGCGCAAGCTTCGAGCATTACTTGTGCCGGTGTGACCACTTATAAAGCGATTAAAGTTTCCGGCGTTCGTCCGGGTCAATGGATTGCGATTTACGGCGCAGGCGGTTTGGGCAACTTGGCGGTTCAATACGCGAAAAAAGTGTTTGGCGCGCACGTTGTTGCCATTGACGTCAACGACGACAAACTGGCATTCGCTAAAGAAAGCGGCGCTGATTTGGTCATCAATGCCGTCAAAGAAGATGCCGCCAAAGTGATTCAGGAAAAAACCGGCGGTGCACACGCAGCCGTGGTAACAGCCGTATCCGCTGCCGCCTTCAATTCAGGCGTGAATTGTGTTCGTGCCGGCGGCCGTGTCGTTGCAGTTGGCTTGCCACCTGAGTCTATGGACTTGTCTATCCCACGTTTGGTATTGGACGGCATCGAAGTGGTCGGCTCTCTGGTCGGTACCCGCAAAGATTTGGAAGAAGCATTCCAATTCGGCGCAGAAGGCTTGGTTGTGCCTAAAGTCGAATTGCGTGCTTTGGATGAAGCGCCTGCCATCTTCCAAGAAATGCGCGAAGGTAAAATTACCGGCCGTATGGTGATTGATATGAATAAAGAGTGCAGCTGCATTCATCACTAATCAAATGATTCAGTGACAAAAAGGCCGTCTGAAACTTTTCAGACGGCCTTTTTGTTGGATTGGATAACTTAAAGCGTAAAGCCGCTTTCAAATACGCGGATTTCTCTGCTGACAGGATCGGTAAACTCTATTCTTTTGGCCAAAAGTTTTAAAGGTTTGTCGTAGTCTTCATCACCGGCAGCCAATGGGGTAGGGTAAAGTGCATCGTTCATCAGCGGCATGTTCAAACTCATCATATGCACGCGGAGCTGGTGTTTTTTTCCGGTATGCGGCGTGAGGCGGTAGAGGCTGAACGCGCCGCGGTTTTCGATAAGTTCGATGGTCGTGTGGGCGTTGGGTTCGCCTTCCGTTTCCTGCGTGAGAAAGAATTTTTCGCCGCGTTCCATTCGGGATGAAATATCCAGCGGATAGTCCAAATCCGTCCGCGTCGGCGCCACCGCTTCATAGGTTTTTCGGACGGTTTTTTCTTGGAACATGGTCTGATAATCGCGACGCGTGGCAGGGTTGAGCGAAAGCAGCATAACGCCTGCCGTATCTTTGTCCAAGCGATGAATCGGCGTAATGTCTTCAACATTCAAATGCTGTAATTCCGGCCGCAGACGCAGGCGCGTGAGCAAGGTTTCCCGCAAAAATCTGCCGCTGGGGATGACGGGCAGAAAATGCGGTTTGTCCACCACAATCAAATGCTCATCAATATGTAAAATCTTTTCTTCAAACGGAATACGCGGCTCGCTCTCACGGCTGGTTTCACGGTAATAAAACATCGTCTTGCCGGGCTCGAACAAGGTATTCTCATCAAACGGTACGCCATCCGCGCCCACCACAAAACCGCTGTTCAGCCGTCGCCGCCAGTTTTCTTCGCCGACAAAGGGAAAATGAGCGCATAAAAAATGCAGCAGCGGCAAGCCGTAAAACTGCTTTTCATGCGGCAAAACCAAGTAGCTGGGTTTGACACCGTCTAAAAGGGGTAGGGGATTGGTACGTTTTTTCATGCGGCGGATTGTACTCGGTTTTTAGGATTTTTTCAGATGGTGTTTCGGATTGAGAAAGTGCGGCAGATCGTCATTTATGTCTAATGTTTATATGGTCTATC
>NZ_CATNVN010000160.1:0-4152 GCF_951230505.1 uncultured Neisseria sp. | reverse complement strand
CCCAAAACCTATCCAACATCGTCTGAAAACCTTTAAAGGTTTTCAGACGATGTTATATTCAGCATTACTAGATTTTAAGAATTTGATCTAATGACAACCACCATTTCGGTTGGTGTAATTAAAAAATAGTTATGGTATCGAAAATAAAAAAATAAATAAGACTGGGAATATAAGATGAAATTATTACTCGCTTGTTTTTTAATAGCTGTCGCAATTTTTCTTTTCTGGCTTATGAGACGGAGTACGGTTAAGGAGTATGCTTCTGTCCATACTCCTGATCCTATTCAAGCTATTACTCAGTTGGCAGAAAAAGGAAATGTCCAGGCTCAATATGAATTAGCTGGGTTATGTTGTAATAAAGAGCCTAAAGATTATCGAAAGGCAGTGCATTGGTATATGAAGGCGGCAGAGCAGGGGCATCTTGATGCGCAATGCCTTTTGATAATGGAGTATTCAAGGTTTTTGACCAATCGGGATTATGAGCAGTTGAAACAGTGGCTGCATGCAAAGGCAGAGAATGGAGATGGAAGAACTAAATTTTCTTTGGGAAAGCTGTATTTGGAGCTGTCAGATTATGAACAGGCATTGTATTGGTATCGTCTTGCCAGTAGCCAGGGATATGGCCCTGCTGATTGCCAAATAGGAACAATGTACGAGTATGGAATAGGTGTTCCTCAAGACTATAAACAGGCAGAAGAATGGTTTATTAAAGGTGGACCATATAGTGAGCCTCGATGGCACTTGTTCATGATGTATTCTCGCATGGCGAGTGAAGGGGATATAGAGGCTCAATACAAATTAGGCTTTCAGTATCGATACGGTGGAAGTGTAGATCGATGGGACTCTTCTTTTGGTATTGATTATAAGCAGGCACTGTCTTTATTTCGTAAATTGGCGGAACAAGGGCATGCCGATGCTCAGTTTCAATTGGCTCAGATGTACAATGATGGAGTAGGCGTCACGCAAAATGATGTGTTGGCGATTTATTGGTATCGTAAAGCGGCAGAGCAGGGAGTTGCATCGGCTCAGTTTCGTTTGGGTATTAAGTATAAACTTGGCCAAGGTTTTCAACAGGATGACACGCTGGCTCAAGAATGGTTTGAGAAGGCTTATAGCAACGGGTATCCTCGTGAAGAGTCTTAAGGTTCAATAAGTAGTTGCTCAATTAACCTGACAATAATATTAGGCCGTCTGAAAATCCCTAAATATTTTCAGACGGCCTTTTTGTATTTTTTCCATTTCCTATATTATTCATATTGATTTGAACACTCTTTCTTGAAAGGTCAAAAATAATGTCGCTCACTTTAAAATCTGTTCTGACCGCCGGTTTGCTCCTTCTTGGATTTCAAGCCGCTGCCCAAGATATTCCGCAAGCGTTTCAAGGCAAATGGGCAGGGCGTGCTGAAGGAAAGGTATCGCCCAAACATATAAGGGCTTTATGTGCCATGGGTTATGATGAAAACGCTGCTATAGATAATGTCTATGTGTCGGAAGATAGCGGCTTTTATATTGAAATAGGTAAAAAATCAATTGAATTAAAGGGTTGGGAATGGGGCGCGAAATATACGAAACTGAATTATCGAATTTATTCGCCCGATAAAATCGCAGGTACGGCACGCGTTCGGGAAGAGGAGCCGGAGCAGGGTACACAGATTTATAACGATAATTTTGAGTTTTCGTTAAACCGAGGCGTGCTGACGCAAAGATTCCGTGATTACTCGACTGACGGCTCAGGTAAAAAAGTTTGGCGGACGCGTACGCTGATGCGTTGCAAATAATATTCGGTAAATCATTGCTTATCTGTTGATGTATTCATGATACATAAAGGAAACATGCTTAAGGCCGTCTGAAAATCCTTAAACATTTTCAGACGGCCTTTTTTATGCCGATTCTTTATATTCTATTTGCCGTATGCTTCTGTTCTCGGCCTTTTGTCTCTTTTTTTCATGAATAATGTTGCCGGTGTTACAATCGGCATATTCTTATTGTTATCAAACAGGTGTTTCATGCAGTTTTTTGGCCTGCTTATTCCTATTATTGTCGGCTATTTTGCTGATGAGATGTTCACCGGCATCATTATTGGGGCGTTGTTTTGGCTGGTTGCTTGGTCGATTGCGAAACAACGCCAAGAAGAGCGTTTGGCTGAATCTGCTACGGCAGGTGACAGGATGCAAAAGCTGGAGCAGGAAATCGAGCTGCTGAAACAGCGTTTGTCGGTGTTGGAGCATGAGGCTGTCCGTGATGAGGCGAAAGTAGGGCAAGGGCTTGAGGCTCTGCCTGTTGCCGATGTTCAGACGGCCTCTGAGCCACTTCATGTTCGGGTTGAGCCTGAGGCGGAAGCTGCGCCTGTTAAGCAGAAGATTGAAGAGGCGTTTGCTCCTTCTTTTTCTATACCTATTGATCCTGTTTCTGCCAAGGCTTCTGCTTCGCCTGAGCCTGTTGTGGAATCGGAAGTTACTGAAGCGGTTGCTGCTGAACAAGAAGAGCAATCTAAAGAAGAGGCTGTTGTTGCTTCGATGCCGTCTGAAAGCGAAGAAGCGCCATCGCGTCAATTCGTTATCCATAAAGCTCAGTCGGAAGGCGGAGAGTACAAGTTTTCCGACAATCCGATTGTTGCTTGGTTCTTGCGCGGCAATCCGTTGTTGAAAACCGGTATTGTGGTGCTGTTCCTCGGCCTGGCGTTTTTGCTGCGCTATGCTTCCGAGCGGGTTCATGTGCCTGTCGAACTGCGTTATCTGACTGTGGCAGGCGCTGGTTTGGCGGCGGTGGTCGGCGGCTGGAAGCTGCAAAGCCGTAAGCGTGAATATGGCTTGGTGTTGCAGGGTTTCGGCGTGGCGGTGATGTATTTGACGGCGTTGGCGGCGTTGAAACTGCATCCGCTGTTGCCTATGTCGGTCGTGTTCGGGCTGATGGTGGCGATGGTTGTGCTGATGGCGTGGTTGGCGGTAAGGCAGAATGCGCAGATTATGGCGCAGGTTGCTTTAATCGGCGGTATGGCCGCGCCTTTGCTGACTTCAGACGGCAGCGGCAATTATTTGGTGCTGTTTTCTTATCTTGCCCTGCTCAATGGCGGTGTGGCCGCGATTGCGTGGTTTAAGGCATGGCGTCCGCTGAACCTGACGGGCTTTGCCGCTACTTTTGCCATTGCCGCGCTGTGGGGCATGCGAAGTTATACGCCGGAACATTTCGCCACTACCGAGCCTTTCCTGATTTACCACTGGCTGCTTTATACCTTTATCGCTTATCTGTTCGCACGCCGTAAGCTGACGGAAAACAGCGAAGACAGCGTTATGCCGATTGCCGACAATGTGACTTTGGAGGAGATTGGCAACAGTATTTATACACACGGCCTGCGCGTTCATGTCCTCGACCATACTTTATTGTTTGGCACGATGGCGGCGGCGTTCGGCCTGCAATACCGCATGGTGGAGCATTGGCCGTCTGCGGATGCGCTTTCCGCATTGGGTTTTGCTGCTGTATACGGATTGGCCGCGTTGCTGCTGAAACGTCAGCAGGGATTGTATATTTTGCGTCAGGCATTTTTTGCGTTGGCGGTGTTGTTCCTTACTATTGCTGTTCCGCTTTATTTTGAACCGAGCAATACGGTCATTTTGTGGAGTGCCGAATCCGCACTGGTTTATTTCTTCGGTTTGCGCCAACAGCGTCCGCATATCCGTTTGGGTGCGCTGATGGTTTATCTCTTGGCGGCACTGATTCAGTTGGGCAATTATCAGGGCTTCGGCACTGATACCGTTCTGGAAGGGCAGTGGTTCACGACGGTTGTGGTGTTGCTTGGCGGAGCGGCGATTTATTTGCTGTGGTATTTCTCGCGTCGCGAAGGTTCGGCGCAATGGGAAAAATCCGTTCAGACGGCCGTGTTGTCTGCCGCCTTGCTGTACATCTCTATTTTGCCTTTGCTCTTCTTGGCCGACCGCGGCAGCATTGTCGCGCTTTCCGCTTTGGCGGCGGCGTGGGCATTCTGTCGGCGCAAACACGAGCCGAATGTGTTTATCACTTTTACTTTGGGCAATGTATTGTTCGCCCTGTTGTTGCAAAGCAGCATCATTTATGAATCCAAAGGCTTCCTGACCCATCTGTACCTTATTGCCGCTACGCCTTTGCTGTTTGCGGCTGCCTACGCGCTGCAATATC
>NZ_CATNVN010000159.1:0-4154 GCF_951230505.1 uncultured Neisseria sp. | reverse complement strand
ATTTCCGCACCGCTCAAAATGGTATTGGTTGCCTCGCCCGATTATTTGGCGCAACACGGTTCACCGAAAAATATTGATGATTTGCAGCAGCACCGCCTTATCGGTGCGAAGCTCTCCGCCGAACACGGCGCGGAAATTCAATGGGAATTCAAATACAAAAAAAAGCTGATTACGTTCACACCAAAATCGCAGTTTTCCATCAATAATCATCTGCGTCTGCAAGCCGTTTCAGACGGCCTTGGCATTGCGTGGATAGCACATATGAGCGTAGCGGATGCACTCAATTCGGGGCACCTGGTCGAGCTGTTGCCTGAGTATGCTATGACTTACGAACCGCTTTACCTCTATTACCCCAGCCGTCGCGGGCATTCGAATGTGTTTAAGTTGATTGTGGATGCGCTGCGGGTGGAGGTCGTCTGAAAATGTAAAAGCAGCCTGACTTCTTTGCATGGATTTCAGACTGCTTTTTGCTTTCAGGTAGCCTTATAGCTTCTAGGAGACCTTATTCATATACCGCCTGCCACATTGCGTCCTGCACCGCCTGTACCCAGTTTTCAGGCTGCTTGGTCGCTACACCGTCCTTGACCGCTTGTTTGGCAACAGCAACAGCAACAGTAGCAGACGATGCACGCAGGTTATTCACCGATGGCAGGAGCGACGCGCCTTCGTCCTGCGGATTGACTTGCGAGGCGACTGCTTCAGCTGCAGCCAGCAGCATCCCGTCAGTAACGTGTTTCGCACCGGAAACGATAACTCCCAGCCCCAACCCTGGGTAAAGCATGGCGTTGTTAGCTTGACCGATTTCGTAGTTCACGCCTTTATACGGCACGGGTGGCACGGGGATGCCGACAGAAATGAGCGCTTTGCCATCCGACCATTTTATAGCCTCACTCGGCATCACTTCGATTTTCTCGGTCGGGTTAGATAACGGCAGCAGAATTGGGCGCTCTACGCCCGCACATAGGGCTTTGACTACGTCTTCAGTGAATGCGCCGTGATCGGTGGATGTGCCAATCAAGATAGTCGGTTTTACTTGTTTTACAACTTCGAGCAAGCCGATTTTACCGTCCGTTTTCGCCCAGTCGGCAACTTCAGTGGCTGGGCGGGCATATTCCTGCTGGTAATCAGGCAAGCCGTCCATGTCATCAGTAACCAGTCCGTTGATGTCAATCAGCCATACGCGTTGTTTCGCTTCTTCGCGACTCAGGCCTTCGCGCTCCATCGCCGCACTGATTTGGTCGGCCATACCCGTACCTGCGGTGCCTGCACCGTACACCACCAACCGCTGTTCGGCAAAGGTCTGTTTGGTCACTTTCAGGCCAGAGAATACGGCAGCCATCACAATCGCACCCGTTCCCTGCATATCGTCGTTGAAAATACGGTATTGTCGGCGGTTCTCCACCAAAATGCGGCGGGCATTGGACGGACCGAAGTCTTCAAAGTGCAAAAGCGCATTGGGGAACATTTCAGCAGCAGTTTTCAGGTAGCTTGCAATCAATGCGTCGTAGCGTTCACCACGCACGCGGGCATGGCGATTGCCCAAATAAGTGGGATCATTGAGCAGGGCTTCATTATCTGTACCCACATCTAGATTCACAGCAATGGTGCGGCTGGGATGAATGCCCGCAGCAGCAGTATAAACTGCCAGTTTGCCGACGGAAATATCCGTGCCGTTCACACCCCAGTCGCCGATACCCAAAATCTCTTCCGCATCGGAAACTACAATCAAATCTACATCATCTGCACCCAAGCCCAGCGTTTCAAACGATGCACGGATGTTTTCAGGATGGTTTACATCCAGATAGACAGCTCGCGAACGGCGGTAGTCGCGGCTCCATTTTTTAATTGCTTCGCCGACAGTGGGGTCGTAAACAACGGGTAGCATTTCGGCTAGATGGTCAATCAGGAGTTTGTAGTACAGTACTTCGTTGCGGTTGTGCAGTTGATCGAGAAAGATATATTTTTCAATATCTTTTTCATAGGATGAAAACTGGCGGTAAGCACGCGTGGCCTGTTGTTCGAGCGTTTCTACAACGACAGGTAGGCGGCCGGTCAGGCCATATTTTGCTCGCTCTTCCAATGTGAAAGCGGTATCTTTGTTGGTGAGAGGGTTCTGTAGGATGGTGGGGGTGTTGCTCATATTGTGTCTCCTGTGAAGATTAGGAAAAGCTCGTCCGAAAAATGGACTGTTATATTGTACTTAAAAAATATGAATTAAAAGTTAATTTAACAACCTAGAAAGTCCTTAAAAGTTGATGATTAGCCTTTTAAAGACTACTAACAGACGTGTCACAATGAAACTGAATCTAAACCATACTGTTTCAGGCTACCTGAAACAGTGCAGGCTGCCATTGATCTGATTTTTTGAATGCGTGCCTACGATGCTGCACCCCTATCCTGTTTTTCAGACGGTTTTTTTCATAACAAAGAGCGGTCAGTTTTTTAGGTATTTTTGTAAATCATCTTCAAAATCTGACCGCTTGTATTTTTAAGATTATTTTCCTTTCTTCTGATTCATCAACCAATCACGGGCAGGTTCGAGTAAATAGGCGTAATCAAATGAGTACATATGCTCTGCACCTTTGTGGGTTGAGTTTTCCGGAATTACGGTATTTGGTGCGAAACGGATAAAGTTGATATGTTTGCCTTGGTCGAGCATTTTTTGGACTTTTGCGTCTTGTTCGGTCTGCGGTAATTTGGCAGAGAACTCAGTTTCGGCGTAGCTGACTTTATCTTGTTTCAACATTTTTCCAACTTGAGCCATGCCTGCAGAGGCTTTTGAATCGGCAGCCGAAACGGTATAAATAAACTTCGCTTTCTCCAATGGTTTTAAAACATTGATATCCCATTGACTGCCGACAAACATATACTCCGCAAAGAAGTTAGGCTCGATACTATTTAGGTAGAATGAAATCATACCGCCCATGGATTGACCCGTGGTATAAACACGATTGGCATCAATCGCTTTTTCGGCGATCAGATTTTTGACAAGGCGTAAGGTCATGGGGACTTCTTCAGTTGTTTCCCATTTATCGTTGACTGCCGTTTCGGTGTAAGACGGTACAAGGACAAAGGCTGGGTATTTCGCCTGCGCTTCATCGGTTGCCCAGATGATGCCGCCATAGCCTTGCATTAGTGGGGCTTTTACGCCTTTTCCTGCTGTGCTGGCATCTGCGATAAACATGACTAACGGATATTTGCGACCCGGCTCAAGATTTTTCGGGGTGTACAGGTTGTACTGCATTTCTTTGCCTGTTTTGGGATCTTTAAACGTTAACACTTCAAAACGTGGTGCAATTTGTTCACGCAAGGCAAGCAAGCGACTATCGTAGGATTTATCCGCGCCGCCGTATTGTTTGTCCCAAGCTGTATTTTGCATGTTTTGAGTCGTCACTGCTTTTTCAGTCGCATTTGAGGTGGCGTTGCAAGCGGCAAGCAACAAGCTTGCGGCAATCATCGTTACGGTTTTCTTCATCGTGGAAACTCCTTAAATTTTGCGGGAAATCATTAATTTTTTTCGATGCCTAAACGGTTCAACGCATCAATCGCTGGCTGGGAAATATGGTCGCCTCGTTTAGCAGACTCTTGATACCAATGCACGGCTTTGGTCATGTCTTTTGCCGTGCCGATGCCGTTTTCGTAGCAATGGCCGAGCCAGTATTGCCCGGTGATGTCGCCCTCTTCTGCCGCTTGCATGAAGTAGGCAAAAGCGGTTTTCGCATTCTTGGCGATACCTTCGCCGTTCAGATACATCAAGCCCAGATAACGCGGCGCTTTCATATGCCCAGCCTGTTGAGCTTGCTCAAAGTAGGGCATTGCATGTTGGTAATCCTGTTTTTGATACAAGGCGATGCCTTCGTCCAACAGGGCTTTCGCCTGCTCATTATGTTGCGGAACGGTAGAACAGGCGGCGAGAAGGGCTGTAGCGACGAGCGCGGATAGTTTGGATTTCATAAATTACTCCCTAACATGTATCGCAAGTTGAAATAATAGTACAAAGTTTCGTTTTAGACATCAAAGTGCGGTCAGATTTCAAGGCTTTTTATTTATCCCTTCACCAAAACAACGCATTAAACAATCCAATACGATGCGTACTTTTGCTGATTGCGCTGGCAGTCATGCACAAATTCGCCACATCCGGTATTTGTTGTGAA
>NZ_CATNVN010000158.1:0-4202 GCF_951230505.1 uncultured Neisseria sp. | reverse complement strand
TTTGTAAGCCGATTTGACAGAAAACGCCGTCTGAAAAGTTTCAGACGGCGTTTTGGTTTTATATTCTGATTTAAAACCTTGGGGCTTTAAACAATCATTTCTTTCTATAACATCTAATATAAAAGGCCGCCTGAAATCCTATTTTCAGGCGGCCTTTACTCATTCAGCCTTTAAATTATTGCGGCTTTTTCTGCTCTTCGCGTACTTTGTCCACCAACTGGTCAATCGTGGTCATGCCGGACTGCCAGTCTTTAAATTCGACTTGGTATTTGCCACCAACGATCACAGTCGGTGTGCCGCTGATTTGGAATTTATTGGTCAATTCTTCCATTTGAGCCGCACGCGCTTGGCTTTCAGGAGCCTCAAATGCAGCCAATACTTTTTTGCCGTCAAACGCAGTTTGCTCGGACAGCCATTTTTTCAGGGTATCGGTATCGGCCAAGTTGATTTTTTGGTTAACCATCGCATCGAAAATATGGCTGTTGGCTTTATCTGATTCACCGGCCATTTCCACTGCGGCCGCCAAACGTGCCAAAGGTTTCATTTCATCACCCCACACGACATGCTCCCGGCGCATATAGGTATCGTCTTTAAACGTTTTGATGTGCTCGCTCAAAACCGGCTCAAGATGGGCGCAATGCGGGCAAAAGTAGCCGAAGAATTCCAATACTTCGATTTTGCCGGCCTGCTGTTGCGGAATCGGATTGGACAATACGGTGTAATTGACACCTTCGGTCAATGCGGCAGGGGCTGCCGGAGCGGATGTGTTGCTTTGGGCGCTGTCTGCCGGAACGCTGGTTTCCGCCTGTTTGCCGCAAGCGGCCAATGCCAACAGGGTTAATGAGGTCAAGGCTAAGGTTTTCAGTTTCATAGGTATCTCTTTACATTCAAATCAATGGGCGGATTTTATGGCATTTTGTTGGAGGTGTGTTCGATTTGAGTGAAAAAATGTGTTTAGTTTTATTTCAGCCTTTATAAAGGCCGTCTGAAATATGGCTTAGATCATAGCCTTATTTTCAGACGGCCTTTGCCTGATTTCATCAGAAACGGTAATTTACCCGGGCAGTATAGCCGCGCGGATTACCCGGCATGGCATCCGAACGCCAATATTTTTGATTGAGCAGATTGGCTGCGGCAAAGGTAACGTTGACGTTTTTATGGTTCCAGCCGAGCATAGCATCAACCCGGGCAAAGCCTGGAAGCGTAGTCACTTCTTTATTTCTTGAGTCGTAGCCGTAACGTTTGCCTGTACCGGTTACGCCGATTTCGCCGTAGAGGTTTTCGGTTGGTGTGTAACGGAAAAACAGGTTGCTGGTAACGTTGCTGGTGTTATTCAAATGGATGCCCACTCGGTCGGGATTTTCTTTGTCTTCAACGACTTTCGCCTGCATCACGCCCAACGAACCGCGCAGATAGAGTTTTTTGGGAATGATTTGCCCGATGGCGGACAATTCCACGCCGCGCGAACGGTGTTTACCGCTGACTGCCCAAGTGTAGGGATTATTTTGCGCGTCGGGGCGGTAGCGGATATTGAAGCGTTCGATTTGGTAGGCGGACAATGTAGTGCTGAGGCGGTCGTCCAGCCAACTGCTTTTAACGCCGGTTTCGTATTGGCGGGTGTACTCGGGGTCGGCGTTGAACACGGCGGCAGACGAAGTGTCGATACTCAAATAGCCGCCGCGTCCGCCATAAGGTGCGAAGCCTTTGTTATACGAGGCGTAAAGTGTGTGGACTGGATTGATGTTCCACACTGCGCCGATGTTGGGGCTGAACGAGTGGCCGCTGTACTGGCGGCTGCTGCCGGTGAGTTTGTTTTCGGAATTGAAGGTGTATTTGTCGTAACGGCCGCCGAGGACGAATTTCAAATCGGGCGTGGCGGAGAAGATGTTTTGCACGAAGATGCCGTAGGAATCGGCTTTGTGGCGGTTTTGGGTGAGGACGGGTTGCAGCCTGCCCGAAGCCGGCCAGCTTGCGCGGTCGTATGGATCGATGGAGGCGGAAAAGGTGCGGCTGAAACCCAAGGTCGGGTTGCGGTGTTCGCGGCTGTAATCCATGCCTACGGTCAGGTGGTTTTCAAAACGGCCGATGGTGTAGTCGCCGTTGAGCGTGAAGTTGGACGACAGGGTTTTGTTGTCGGTCTGCTGCCAGGCGTAGTTGCGTTTGATTCGGCCGCCGTTTTCGCTGCCTGCATAAAAATGGTCGAAATCCTGCGCCGCCGTGCGGTGGGCAAGCTGCCATTGGGCGCGCCATTTATCGTTGAAGGCGTATTCAAGGTCGGAACGCCAAACTTGCAGCTTGTCTTTCACAAAATCGTTTGGGTGGGCGAAACCCATGCGGTAAGGCAGTCCGAAGCGATCGTACACGGACTTGGTCGGGCTGCGGTCGGGCGTGCGCTCCACATTGTCGTAGGTGTATTTATTGTCCCGTCCATTTCAAGCCGTTGTCGAGTTTGACGGTAATGCTGGGCGAAACCATGACGTTTTTGCTGTCTATGCCGCTGCGGAACGAATTGGCGCGCCCGACTTCGCCGGTGAGGCGGATGGCGACGTTTTTGTTCAGCACTTCGTTGATGTCCATATTCAGGCTGCGGTTTGCCCACGAGCCGTAAACCGCACCGATGTTGCGGCTTTGTTTGAAGTTGGCGTATTTGCTGACCATATTGATGACGCCGCCGCCGTTGGTGCGGCCGTAAAGGACGGAAGACGGGCCTTTCAGGATTTCCACGCGCTCGATGTTGGCGGTGCTGCGGCGGACCTGTCCGCTCTCGCGCACGCCGTCGCGGTAAATATCGGATGCGTCGGCTTGAAAACCACGCAGGAAAATGCTTTCGCCGCGCATATCGTAGGCAGCGTCAATACCGGCGTTGCCTTAGAGGATGGAACTCAAATCGTTCGTGCCGTAGTTTTTGTTTTTCTGAATATTGAGCGTATCGACGGTTTGCGGCGTTTCTTTGATGAGCTGTCCGTTGCGGGTAACGGCGGCTTCGTCGTAGTTGATGTAGCCTTTGGGTACGCTGGTGTCGGATTGTCCGACCACGGAAACGGTGGGCAGGGTGGCGGTGTAATGTTCGCCATTATCCTGCGTATCGGCGGCGGCAACAGGGAAGGAAGCAATAATCAGCGTGGGTAATAAAGCCAAATGAAATGGTATTTGCATTTTTATACTCAATTTAACGAAACAACCGAATTATATTGCTTCATAAGAGAAATGAGAATAGTTTCTTTTAATTATATTTAACATGATATTGCAAACAAAGGCCGTCTGAAACACATATCGGTTTCAGACGGCCTTCGTTTATTAATAGATACTGCTACACTACTTACTCAACAGCATTTCCTGCATCAGCTTCATGCCCCATTGCCAACCGCCGAGCGCGCCGTTTAACTGGCCGGAATGCGGCGATTGAAGCAGGCGCGCCTGCCAGCGTTCGGCCTGTTCTTGCGCCCAATCGCGTGGCGTACCGTTTGTTTCGGCGATGACCAACGCCGTACGGCAAGGACAGCGGACGCGTTGGAACGTATGGATTTCGTCTTCGGGAAAAGCCTCGGGACGCGGCGAGACCAAAATAATATTGGTCAGGCGTTTTTGCGTCAGGATGTCGGCTTGATACAGCCATGCCAAAAATGCGGACACACCAACACCATGAGCCACGACGGCAATATTTTTGCTGACGATATGGTCAAAGGCCGTCCGAATGGCGTGTTGCCATTCGGAAACGGTTTGCCGACTATCGGCTTCGGCGGTTTGAACAATCGGATAGCTGACCGCCCAGCGATCTATCCACATTTCCGCTTCATCCGCATCGCGTATCAGAAACAGTGCCATTTCTTCGAGTTCGAAGCTCTGCATTTCAGACGGCCTATTTGAGTAAGTCGTTGAGTGTAAATGCAATCAGCAATGCGGCAGGCACGCTGAGGATGGCACAAGTCGCCAGACAAAGTACGATGTTGGCCACCAGCCGCCAGCCCTTCCAAGCAAAGCACTTGGCCGCAATCAGCAGGCAAGGCAGGGAAAACAGCAGCCATACCAACGCCCACGTCGGATTGGCCTTGGTCGGTGCAACCCAGCCGGACATCCGCGCCAGCATAAATACTGCCCACACCAGCATAGGCAATACAAATGCCGCCACGACCCACGCCGCACCTATGCCGGTTTTGCCGTTTATATTCCAATCATATTTACCAAAAACCTTATTCGGTAAC
>NZ_CATNVN010000157.1:0-4240 GCF_951230505.1 uncultured Neisseria sp. | reverse complement strand
ACAACAAAAGCTTCAGACTATTTCAAAGTTTGCTCAAACTCAATCGAAGAACTTGAAAAATGGAGCATGGATGAATACAGGAGAAAACTAACTCTATGCGGAAACTGTAAGAAAAAAGGATTACTAGTGACATGGTGCGCAGAAATACCAAATTTTCAGGCCGCTTCTGCCCTATCCTTAAAATCTGATATAGACGAACTCGAAAAATGTTTATCATCCAAGACTGACCCAGAAAAGCGAACTGAAATCGAAACCTTAATAAAAGCTCGTCAAGGGCAAGGCAGTTTCCGGCAAAAACTACTCAAACTGTATCCAAGCTGCCCACTGACAGGTCTAGATATCCAGCCTTTACTCATTGCCAGCCATATTAAACCTTGGAGTGTGTGCAATAATAACGAACGTTTAGATCCCTTCAATGGTCTGATGCTCGCACCCAATATTGACGCATTATTTGATAAAGGACTGATTACGTTTGATACCGACGGGACGATAAAAATCCACCCGACAATCGATCCGGAAAATCAAGAGCGGCTTGGAATTTCTCGCGATATGAAATTAAAAATCGAACCTGAAAGCGAAAAATATTTCGAGTATCACCGTAACCATGTTTTCCAAAAATAAGAATAAATAGTGTTGAACAGTCCGTTGATTTAAGGTTGTTTGAAAACGATTTAGCGAACCTCGCTATATCCGTTTTCAGACGACCTTTTTGCGTCCTTTTGCGTATAAAGACCAAACCCGTCGCCGTCCTTCTGTATAATTCCCACTTTTAAACTATAATCGACATATTCAGACGGCCTTTCCCGACATTATGACTCGACAAGCCTTTATCCTCAGCGATTGCGAATTTTCCGAATGCGGAGAAAAGCCTTATGCCCTGTTGACCGCGAATCCGACTAAGGAGCACCACTTCGTCGCCCAAACCGAGCAGCGGCAGCATGCGCATAATCCGCAGGTCAGCCCGCAAAACCAAAACGTTTACCGCCTGCCTCTGTCAATGTTCCATACTGGCGAAAAAGCCCGTGGCAAAGAACAAAACCGCAGCGAAGCGATAAGCGTCAACATCATCGGCAACTTGGCGGCGAAAAACCTCTATACGCTGACCTTTGTCGAAGACTCCGCCAACCAATACAATCTAGAAAGCTGGTTCAACCGTCATGAAAGCGGCTACGAAGAGGCCTGCAATCATCTGCGTACCTTACCTGCAGGCCGTCTGAAAACAACTACGGCAAATGCCGACACCGTCAAAGTACCGGATGCCTTGTGGCGGATATTGCGGCTGAAATTCCTCGGTATCCTGCGCAATCCGCACAACCATAAAAACCTGTTTGCCCATCGCCTGCACCAAGCACTTCGGGCGCGGCTGCCGGAAGTCGGTTTTGAATTTGTCCGCTTGATCAGCAAACGCGATCCCAAGCGCATCGAAGCCATTATGCAGGACTACTGTTTCACTTTTCTCGGCTATGTCGATTGGCTGGGCGGGCTTTACGGTATGTTGAGCGAAGGCGTGGCGCAACCGTCGTTGTTTGAACGGCTATTTTGCAATATCTTTGCCGAACCCGAAGCAGTGAAAATCGAATTGTTCCGCTATCCGGAAAACACAGGGCTGTGCCTGTTTGGCGACAGCAGTTTCTGCCTGCAAGCCTCGGCCAAACTATTCAGCGTCGGCGTTAATATTTCGCACGATATGTTTGCCGTCATCCATCTGCAAACCGACCGATGGCACGCGTTTAAGAATACCTTTCATCACGACGCGCCCAAACTGCAAGGCCAAGTACGGATTATCGACGGCGACCAAACCCAAAGATTGCTGTTCAACCGACTGTGTATCCAGCAAGCCCATGAAGCCGTATTCGGCCAAAGCCCGAATATCAAAGATTATTTAGAGGCCGTCTGAAACCCCAAACCAAAAGAAAGCATATGAAAATCACGCCAATCCAAGCCCTAAACGACAACTACATCTGGATGATTCAAGAAGGCAACCATGCCGCCTGCGTCGATCCGTCCGATGCCACGCCCGTTTTGAAATTCCTCGTCCACAACCGCCTGATGCTGGCGCAAACATGGATTACCCATCCGCACCCCGACCATACCGGCGGCGCGAAAAGCCTGTTCCACGGCTTTTTAGAATCCCCAATCTATGGCGAAAGCGACATCGACGTGGCGACGCATACCGTCACCGCAGGTACGCAGTTCCCGTTTGGCGAAGGCTTGGTTACCGTTTGGGCAACCCCCGGCCATACCGACCGCCACATCAGCTATCTGCTGGAAAATTCAGACGGCCTGCACGTTTTCTGCGGCGATACCTTGTTCTCCGCCGGTTGCGGCCGCGTATTTACCGGCACAATCGAGCAGCTTTACGACAGTTTCCACCGATTCAACCAGCTGCCCGAAGAAACGCTGTTTTATCCGGCGCACGAATATACCGCCTCCAATCTGCGCTTTGCCCTGCATATCGAGCCGGATAATGCCGACATTCAGACGGCCTTGTCCGCAGCCGAACACACGCCGACACTGCCTGTCAGCCTGGCGCACGAACGCAAAGTCAATCCGTTTTTCCGCGTACACCTGCCACAAGGTCAGGCACGCGCCGAAGAATTGAGCGGACGAAAATTAAACAGCGAACTCGAAGTCTTCGCTGCTTTGCGTGAATTAAAAAATCAATTTTAATTGGGCTTAATCCCTAAAGAATAAGGCCGTCTGAATAAGCGTGAAACCTTGAATCACGCCTGTTCAGACGGCCTTAAAGCCTTCATCAATATCGCAACCATAAAAGCCTACGGCTGCTTTTTATGTTTCGCACATTCCGCAGCATATTGCTCGCCCCAACGGTGCATGGCTTCGATCACAGGCATCAGCGTCCGCCCAAACTCAGTCAGCGAGTATTCTACCTTCGGCGGTACCTGCGGATACACTTCCCGATGAACAATACCGTCGTTTTCCAATTCGCGCAGCTGCAGCGTCAACATCCGCTGGGTAATACCTGCCAACAAACGCTGCAACTCATTGAAACGTCGAGTTTCGCCATTTAAATAATATAAAATCAATACCTTCCACTTGCCGCCGATAATATCCAAAGTATTGACGACCGGACAGCAAGAGCCGTGTGCGTGTTCTGTTTCCGACATACAAAATCTCCAAACCACAGTATAAAAAATGTGCGTACTTGTTATAAAGTTTGTACCCCCTATAATACAAGCATTCTGTAACAAAAGGCCATCTGAAAGGCTTCAGACGGCCATAAAAAGAAGGAACTTTATCATGCGCAACATCAAACAAATCTACCGAGCCGACAGCCAACACTGGGTAGGCAACGGATTCCTCGTACAACCTTTGTTCTCCCACATGGCTGACGACCGCGGCACCAATCCATTCCTGATGTTGGACTATGCTGCGCCATATGAATTTGCACCCAACGAAATGCACGGTCCGCGCGGTGTCGGACAACATCCGCACAAAGGCTTTGAAACCGTTACCATCGCCTACCACGGCGAAGTAGCACACCGCGACTCCAGCGGAGGCGGCGGCATTATTTACGAAGGCGACGTGCAATGGATGACCGCTGGCTCAGGCATTATTCATGAAGAATTCCACTCTGAAAACTTCAGCAAAAAAGGCGGACTCTTTGAAATGGTGCAACTCTGGGGCAACCTGCCGGCCAAAGACAAAAACACGCCGCCACGCTATCAGCATCTTGCCAAAGTGAATATTCCCGTCGTCGAATTTCCCGACGAAGCCGGCTACTTACGTCTGATTGCAGGCAAACATGACGGCGTAAAAGGCGCAGCGGACACGTTCACCGAAATGAATGTTTGGGATATTGTGCTTCATGCCGATCAAGAAGCCGAATTGGAAGTACCCGACAATCACAATCTGTCTATGGTTGTCCTGCGCGGAGCGGTGACGTTTAATGGCAAAGAACAGGCGACAGCCGGAGAATTGGTCAATTTTGAGCAAACCGGCGGTAAAGTTCACGCGAAAGCCGGTAGCGAAGAAGTCAAAATCTTGCTGCTTTCCGGCGTTCCGATTGATGAACCCGTAGTCGGCTACGGCCCATTTGTGATGAATACTGCCGAAGAAATCCGACAAGCCATCAGCGATTTCAAAAGCGGCAAATTCGGCCGTATTGATTAAGGCATTTGCTTAAACTTGCTGATTGATTTCATTGTATGCATTAACCAAGCTCATCCGTGCAAAAAGGCCCTCTGAAAAATATCTGTTCAGACGGCCTTTATTATTT
>NZ_CATNVN010000156.1:0-4274 GCF_951230505.1 uncultured Neisseria sp. | reverse complement strand
ACGGCGACCACCGAGATCTACACTCTTTCCCTACACGACGCTCTTCCGATCTGGCAATCAACCCGAACAACGCATAAACAATGGTTTGCCTCACGGCGGCGACGGTTTCGTGCGAGCCGAAGAGTTCGCTGAACACGGTGCTGCTCCAAAACGAGGCGATGAATAAAAATGCACCTGCCCCTGCGGCGGCGTGGATTTTGCGTAAAGTATTGCGGTTCATTATGGTTTCCTTTGAACATTTAATAGAGGTCGTCTGAAAGCATTTAAATAGCAAGCTATCGAGTTGAAATAAGTATAGCGTGCTATGGATTAAGATAGCAAGCTATATTCGTGATATAATCCTCAACAATTTGATTTGAAAGGAAACAAAATGGACGAGGTTTTCAAAACTGAATCAGCAGGCTATCTGATGAACCACATTGCCCGCCAATTTGCCATTTTATTGGGCGAAGGTTTGAAGCCTTTGAGCATCGCCCCCGCGCAATTTCCGATATTGCTGGAACTGTGGCAGAAAGACGGTTTGAGCCAGCAGGAATTGGTAGAGCGCGCCGATTTGAAGCAGGCAACGATTGCCAACACCTTGGCGCGGATGGAGCGCGACGGGCTGATTACGCGCGAACCGAATCCCGACGATGCACGCAGCCGCCTGATTATGCTGACGGAGCAAGCTCGTGCCTTGCAACAGCAGTCTACGGAAATTGCCAAAGCCATCAACCAAACGGCTTTGTCGGATTTGTCGGCAGACGAACAAAAGTTGTTTTTGGAAATGACGGCAAAAATTGTGGCGCGACAACAAGAGATGATTGCAGTCGCGAAGACGGATTGAGGGTTTAACTTCGTTGAAGCTCTGCTTTCAGGCAGCCTGCAAACCAAAAAATCAGCCTGCTTAATACAGGAATCACATCCATGCAAAACAACCCCATCCCATTTATCGAATTTCGTGGCACAGGCAAGCATTATGACGGCAAATATGCTGTGCGCGATTTGGATTTGACTATTTATCAGGGTGAATTTTTCGTGTTGGTAGGTGGCTCGGGTAGCGGCAAATCCACCACTTTACGCATGATTAACGCGCTAATTGAACCGACCGATGGCAACGTTTATCTGCACGGAAAACGGATTAAAGACTACGACATCCGCCAGCTCCGCCACCAAATTGGTTACGTATTGCAGCAAATCGCGCTTTTCCCCACCATGACCGTCGCGGAAAATATCGAACTCATGCCTGACGTACTGGGCTGGCCGAAAGCCGAACGCAAAACGCGTGTGAATGAATTATTGGAGTTGGTGGAACTTGACCCTGCGCACTACCAGGACCGCTATCCGTACGAACTTTCCGGCGGCGAACAGCAACGCATCGGGATTTTGCGCGCCATTGCAGCCAAACCCCAAGTGCTGCTGATGGACGAACCGTTTTCCGCGCTCGACCCGCTGGTGCGCACCGTGCTGCAAGACCAAATTGCTATGATTCACCAAAAATTTGGCACTACTATCGTTTTCGTTACCCATGATATGCAGGAAGCCGCCAAACTCGCTTGCCGTATCGGTGTAATGCATAATGGCAAACTGGTACAAATCGGCACACCTGAAGAAATCAAAAAGCAGCCGGCAAATGATTATGTGCAATCGCTGTTTTCCACCGCCGATGCACCCGATGCCGAACGCATCATCCACCAATTCTTACGGTTGGATAAACAGGGACAGGAAGCTGTGAGAAGGGCAGTGTTATGATGGTGAAGGCCGTCTGAAACCTCTTTCAAGGTGCTAATACCTTGCTGTAAAGCAAACATAAACATCTATTATTCAACGTACTAAACATAAAATTTAAAACTATGTTCTCATCCCTAAACGTTACCCCGGCAGAACTCTGGCAAATGCTGCTTACGCATTTATGGCTTTCCGGCCTGGCTTTGCTCGCGGCAGTGGCAATTGCGGTGCCTGCGGCCGTGTTGTTTGCGCGCAGACAGAGGGCAGCGGAAGCGGTATTGCAGTTTACCAATATATTGCAAACCATTCCGTCTTTGGCGTTGCTGGGTTTGTTGATTCCGTTTGTCGGTATCGGTTCGCCGCCCGTCTTGATTGCACTCACGCTATACGCACTGTTGCCGATTTTTCAAAATACCTATTTGGGGCTGACCCAAATCGACCAATCGATTCAAGATGCATACACTGCATTCGGACTATCGCGCTGGCAATCATTGTGGCGGATTGAGCTGCCAATGGCTTTGCCTGCCATGATTTCGGGCATTCGCACGGCGGCGGTGCTGATTGTCGGCACGGCAACTCTGGCGGCGTTAATTGGCGCAGGCGGCTTGGGTAACCTGATTCTGCTCGGCATTGACCGCAACAACATGACAATGACGTTTACTGGCGCATTGCTCTCCGCGTTATTGGCTGTCGGTGTAAGCGGCATTATCGGGCTGTTGCAGAAATCGCGACGCAAGTTGCCGATTATTCTTGCATTGGCGGTGGGCTTCGGAGCACTCGGTCTGTCGCAGATTTCATTTACACCTGCCACAAAAAACGTGGTGGTTGCCGGCAAAATGGGGAGTGAGCCGGATATTCTGATTAACATGTATAAATTATTGATTGAACGTGAGAATTCGAACGTGAAAGTCACAGTCAAACCTAATTTTGGCAAAACTACTTTCCTGTTTAGCGCACTGAATAGTGGCGAAATCGATATTTATCCTGAATTCACCGGCACAGTGCTAGAAGCCTTAGTACAAGTACCAACTGAACAGAAGAACCGCCATCTGTCGCCAGATGAAACCTATCAACGGGGCAAACAATTATTGGCGGAACAATATCAGTTAGAGTTTCTGCCACCAATGTCTTATCAGAACACTTATGCGTTGGCAGTCAAAGAAAGCTACGGCGCGGAGCACCAACTGAATGCCATCAGCGACTTGAAGCAGGCTGCACCCGATATCCGAGCAGGTTTCTCGCTGGAGTTTACCGACCGAGCAGACGGCTACAAAGGCATGCAGGCAGCAGGTATCACGCTGAAACATATTGTTAGCTTGGAACCTGCCTTACGCTATACGGCATTGTTGAATGAAAAAATCGACCTAGTGGAGGCCTTTTCTACCGACGCAGAATTGAAGCAATACCAGTTGCGCCTGCTGAAAGATGATATTTCCCTGTTTCCTGCTTATCAGGGGGCACCATTGATGAAAGCAGAATTTGCTGAAAAAAATCCGCAAATTGTGACCGCACTTAACCGACTGGCGGGAAAAATTAGCGAAGAGGAAATGAGCGAGATGAACTACCGCGTGAAAGTGCAAGGTGAAAGCGCGGAAAACGTGGCTCGGAATTATTTAGAGAAAAATGGGGTGTTAGGAAAGTAAAATTGGCAGTAGGCTACCTGAAAGCATCAGATTCTTAGGGGGTATTATGAAAGCCGTAAAAATCAAAGGTTTCGGCATCAACCATTCCGAGATTTTCACGCGTGAAGGTAAATCGCCGTCTATCCAATTTCCGCGCATCTTGGGCATTGAATGTGTAGGCAAAGTGGTGCAAAGTTCCACACCTACACTGGCGGTTGGACAAAAGGTTGTCTTCTATTATGGGAGAGAAATGGGGCGCGCCTTTGACGACAGCTACGCCGAATATGTGTTGCTGCCAAACGAGCAAATTTACCCCATTCATACCGATTTGGAAACGCGTAATCCTGCCAAAGCTACCCATTTGCAAGCGGTCGGATTTGACGAAGTGATTACTGAAGCCGATGGCAAACTACAAACCGACCAAAACCCAAAACTATGACAAAATTCTGGAATTGGTCGGGCCAGCAACTTTGTGTGATTCTTTCACCCACATCAACGAACACGGCATCGTCTGCAATACAGGGCAGCTAGGTAATATATGGTACGTGAACGATTTTGATCCGATTATCGAACTCAAAAACAACAGCTATCTCACCGCCTTTTATTCGGGCAATGTGTCGCAAGCCAAGCTAGATGCGATGTTTGACTATATCTGGCAATTTAATGTGAAAATCTTAATTGAACGCGTGTTTACATTGGAACAAGTTTCCGAAGCCCACCGTTTTTTGCAAAGCGCGGACGGGTTTGGGAAAGTGGTGGTAGTCAATGAATAGGGCTATCTAAAATTCTATAAAAGAAATTTAATCATGCTTTGGAATAAAACTGTGATCTGAATTGGTTTCATGGATATTGATAAAGAGAAGGCCGTCTGAAATTCTTCAGATAGATGGCTTTTATATTTGAATTCTGTAAGTGATTGTACAACTAGAAGAAACAGGATTTAAC
>NZ_CATNVN010000155.1:0-4279 GCF_951230505.1 uncultured Neisseria sp. | reverse complement strand
GTCGGCTTCCATTTGGTCAAACAGGCGGGCTGCGCGGTTGTAGCCGATGCGCAGTTGGCGTTGGATATTGGAAATGCTGGCTTTACGCGATTTTAAGACAACGGAAACGGCTTCGTCATACATGGGATCGAGGTCGCTGTCGTTGCTGCGGCTGGTAGCGGTAAAGTCCTCGGTCGAACCGCTGCTTAAAATATCGTCGATATAGTCAGGTGCGCCGAATTGTTTCAGGTATTCCACTACGCGGTGTACTTCATTATCGGATGCGAACGCGCCGTGTACGCGTTGCGGATAGCCGGTACCGGGCGGCAGGAACAGCATATCGCCTTGACCGAGCAAGTTTTCCGCACCCATTTGGTCAAGAATCGTGCGGCTGTCGATTTTGCTGGATACTTGGAAGGCAATGCGTGTCGGAATATTGGCTTTAATCAGGCCGGTAATGACATCCACGCTTGGGCGTTGGGTAGCAAGAATCAAATGGATGCCAGCTGCGCGTGCTTTTTGGGCGAGGCGGGCAATCAGTTCTTCAATTTTTTTGCCTGCAGTCATCATTAGGTCGGCAAACTCATCTACCACGACCACGATAAACGGCAGTTTCTCCAATGGCTCAGGGTTTTCAGGCGTGAGGCTGAACGGGCTGCCGATTTTTTCGCCACGCGCTGCGGCTTCGGCAATTTTTTGGTTGAAACCGGCAAGGTTGCGCACGCCCATAAAGCTCATCAGGCGGTAGCGTTTTTCCATTTCGTTGACGCACCAGTTCAGGGCGTTTGCGGCCAGTTTCATATCGGTCACGACAGGGGCGAGTAGGTGCGGAATGCCTTCGTAAATGCTCAGCTCCAGCATTTTCGGGTCAATCATAAGCATGCGTACGTCTTCAGGCGTTGCTTTGAAGAGCATGGACAGAATCATGGCGTTCACGCCTACGGATTTACCCGAACCGGTCGTACCGGCAACCAGCAGATGCGGCGCTTTGGCCAAGTCTGTCACAACAGGCTGGCCGGTAATGTCTTGGCCGAGTGCAAGTGTCAGTTTGGATTTGGATTCGGTAAACGCAGGCGAATTGAAGATTTCGCTCAGGCGGATCATTTGGCGTTTCGGATTAGGCAATTCCAAGCCCATGCAGGTTTTGCCGGGGATGGTTTCCACCACGCGGATGGAAGCCACGCCAAGCGAGCGCGCCAAGTCTTTTTCAAGGTTCAAAACGGCACTGCCGCGTACGCCGACATCAGGCTCAATCTCATAACGCGTAATGACCGGGCCGGAATAGGAGTCCATCACTTTGACTTTAACTTTGAACTCGGCCAGTTTTTCTTCGATGGTAATGCTGTTTTCCAGCAGCTGTTCTTCAGTTTGCGAGGCGCTTGGGTCAAACTGCGGCGGCAGAAGCAGGGCGGTAGTCGGCAGGTGTGCCTCGGTCAGTGTTGCCGAAGTTGGAATCGCTATGCCTGGCATACTCTCTTGAATGCTTGGTTCTACGGTTTGAACAGGCGTTTCAACGACTGTCTGTGTATATTCAGACGGCCTTGCGATTGTTTCAACAGATTCAACGGGTTCAATGGTTTCAACCGCTTGAATAGCTTCTGCTTCCGCTTGTACAGGAGCTTCCGGCTCACCATCGAATTCTGTTTCTTCGACGGCAGATTCGCTGATTAAATAATCGCGGATACTGCGTTCAGGTTGGTTGCTGACATGCGCATTGACTTGTGCATCAAAAATCGGCACTTGGATTTTATGTTCAAAAGTAGGCGGCTCGGGGATATCGGTTTTAGCCATAGGGACAACCGGTACGGCAGGCGGCTCGACTACGGTTGCGTTTGGTGCGGCAGGTCGGGATATATAAGGGGATTTTTTAACAGGCGCAGCCGGTTTCGGACGGGACGGCGTTGCCGGTGCGGCAGGTTGTGGTGCAACAGCTTCCGTGGCAGCTTGTTTACGCGCCCATCTTTCGGCGGCCGCTTCGGTATGGCGAACTTGACGGCGTAGGCTGGCAGGACGGCTGATTTGTCCCAAGTTAGCCAGAATTTCGTCATTTTCGATGGTGCGCGGAGAGTAGTCGCGCAATGGGGCAACGGCTGCGGCCAGTTTGTGGCGGGCGGCGGTACGGCGGGCAAGGTTGTCGTGAATATCTTCCGCTTGGATTTCAGAAGGGAATGCCTGCATGGAAGTATAGGGGAGGATGGCTTCTTTTTCGGCAGTTCTTAAGGCCGTCTGAACGGTTTCGATATGCGGCGCATTGGCTTCTGCTACGCGGACATTATTGGCGCGCGCCAAGGCACGCTCACGTGTGCGGCGCAAGATAGGGTCGTTGTAGTCGATGATTTCCATGCCTGTCATCGGCAGGGATGAAGCACGCAACAATGGGGTTTCGACTTCGTCTTTGTAAATCGGCGCATTTTTTTCGGCCAAATGCTCGTTCCATTCTTCAACCGCAGCTTCGTGCAGGGAACGGGTGGCTTCTTCTAATGTAATTTCTTCCAAATTGCTGTTTTGCACCAAAGACGGGCTGTATTCGGGCGTTTCCATCTGTGCAAACGGCGTGATTTTAGGAATACGTTCCGGTTTGGCAGGTTTGCGGGTTTTAGGCGCAATTTTGATTTCTTCTTCGGTCGTTGCGATGTGTTCCGGCTCTTCGGCAACTGGATCTGCTGCGTGTTCTTCTGTTTCGGTGCGTTGCATTTTATTGTGTTCGAGCGCGGAAAGCAGGCGGATACGGGCAATTTTATGGTTGTCGGCGGTGCGCTTGTTCATGCTGAACAAACGTTTCAGGCTGTCCAGTTGGCTGGCAAAACCGACCAGGCTGTCTTCTTCGTTTATTTCTTGTTCATCGCCACTGAGTCGTGCCAATTCTTGGCGCCACTTTTGCTCTTGTTTCTGGCGCCACCAGAACAAGCCGGCTATGACAGTCAGCAGAATTAAAGCCAATATTGTCCAAAGCATGCGTCCATCCCCTTAATTAAACGGCAAAGTCCGTTATTCTAACGCTTTTTTCGGGTAAACAAAACCAGCCGAAACAAGCTTTAACGGCAAAGGCAGACAGGATTGTCAAAGCTATGGCTTGAGACGCGTATAATAGGCCGTCTGAACATTTTGCGGATGAGATGATGATTTTTCAAAACGGATGGTTTCCCGTTGGTATCGTGATGGCGGCATGGCCTGTGTTGCTGGTGATTTTTGCTTTGTGCGCAAAGCAGGCATGGGTGTCGGTATCGCAGCATCGTTCCGCATTTTTGTTGGCTGCCGTGATGTTGCCGCTGGCTTGGAGTTTGAATGCTTCCCCGGAAAGCGGACAACTGGCCGGCATGAGCTATCATTTGCTTGCTTTAAACCTGACGGCTTTAATGCTGGGCACCTCTGCCGCATTCTGCATCAGCGTTTTGCTGTTTTTTCCATATTTGTGGCTTTGGGGCGATTGGCATATGTTCCCCATCAACGCCTTGTCCGTATTGCTTCCGCCTTTGTTGGTGAACTTAGGTTTCCGCCATTGGGTGTCGCGTTTGCCTGCCAATATCTTTATCTTTATTTTTCTGAATGGTTTCTGGGCCGCGGCGGTCGGCATGGTGTTTACCGGCGTGGTTTTGGTCGGTTTGTTGGACTGGGCAGATGTGTTTGATACGACGGTATTGTGGAAAACCGCTTTTCCTGTTTTCTTCTTAATCGCTTGGGCAGAGGCATTTTTGAGCGGTATTTCAACAGCCATTTTTATCGCGCTTAAGCCGCAATGGATTTGTACTTTTGATGACGGCAGATATTTGAAATCTGCGCCTAAGATTTGGCAATAAGATATGAAGGCATCTTTGTGTGGTTTTCAGACGGCCTCATGACCGGATGGCCTGTTTTCAATTAAATTTTTAACGTGTTATGTTTGCTTATATTTTTCCCATTGTTTGCGGTGCCGCTGTCGGGGCTGTATTGCGTTGGCTGTTTGGCTTGGTGCTGGTGTCTTCTGCGCCTTTTTCTATCGGTACATTGGCGGCAAACTGGCTGGGCGCGCTGCTGATCGGCGTATTGGCAGAACTCTTAACCGATCCGCAATGGCGTTTGCTTTGGATTACCGGATTTCTCGGCAGCTTGACCACATTTTCAGGTTTTTCAGTGGAGATGGTGGGTTTGATGCAGGCGCAACGTTGGGGCATGGCTTTGATGGCAACCTGTCTGCATGTTTTCGGTTCGTTTGGTTTGACGGCGCTGGGGATTAAATTGGCGCAGATTTGGAAGTAAGTTGCTTGAAATATAAACTAAAGGCCGTCTGAAAATCTGTTTTCAGACGGCCTTAGGTTTAATC
>NZ_CATNVN010000154.1:0-4295 GCF_951230505.1 uncultured Neisseria sp. | reverse complement strand
ACACCTGCTGCAAAAAAACAAATCCTTCAGCCTCTTCGCCACCCACTATTTCGAGTTGACCAAACTGCCCGAAGCCCACGCAACAGCAGTCAATATGCACCTCTCCGCACTCGAACAAGGACAAGACATCGTCTTCCTCCACCACATCGAGCCAGGTCCTGCCAGCAAAAGCTACGGTATCGCCGTCGCCAAACTCGCAGGTCTGCCCAACCGCGCTTTGAAATCGGCTCAAAAGCATTTAAACGATTTGGAAAACCAAGCTGCCGCCAACCGTCCGCAGTTGGATATTTTCAGCGCCATGCCGTCTGAAAATGGGGCGGATGAGGAAGGGAAAGAACAAGAAATTGAACCTGTTGATAATTTGCAGATCAATGAATTGACTGAAGCTTTGGCGCAAATCCAGCCAGACAACCTCACGCCGCGCGAAGCCTTGGATGCCTTGTATCGCTTGAAAGATATCTGCAACAAGGTGTCGTAAATAACTCAAAGGTCATCTGAAACAGGGAAATATATTAATGAGTTTTGCTGACATTACCGTGGTTGGTATTACCGGGGCAGATTCTTATACCGAGGGCACGATGTATGCCGTTGCCCGCAGCTGTGCCGAATTGCCCGGCAGCCGTGGATTGCTGATCAGCCCGAGCTGTCCGCAAGGTTTGCCAGAGAATATCCGACATCAACCTTGCCGGCCATTCGGGTATCTGGAATACAATCTGTTTGTTTTGTACCAACTGATGTATTACATCGATACGGATTATTGTTTGATTGTTCAAAATGACGGCTGGGTGTTGAACGGTCAAAACTGGCAGGATGCCTATCGGGAATATGACTATATTGGCGCACCTTTGCCGATTTTGTTGGAAACCGAAGCAGACGGGCAGTTTTTCCTGAAGGGAACCGACCAATATTTGGCCAAACAACATCTGATTCAGACTTCTCCGAATTTGGACGAGCCGCAGAACGGTGGTTTCAGCCTGCGCAGCAGACGGCTTTTAGCCATGCCGCGACAACTGGGCTTAAATGTAGAAATCCGACCGCCTTTGCCGCCGAAAGACGAAAAAATTGTCGATATGGAATGGCTGATACGGCTGCACCACGAAGATATGTTTTTGACGGCGCAACACCGTTATAGATTGCAGGACTTGGGTTTGAAATTCGCGCCTCCGGATATTGCCACGCAATTCTCTTCAGAAGTACCTTTTATCAATCAAATGAGGAATGTCCCTTTAGAGCGCGTCTTCGGGGCGCACTGGATGGGCAAAGTGGTCTTGACCGGCTGCAACCGTGTCCGTTTTGCCCAATTAAATGGTGATGAGTTGGAAACATTCTCCCGTTTTTTTAGAAATTTGGGTTATGAATTAGAATAAAAAAAGGCCGTCTGAAAGTTCAGACGGCCTTTTTTAATGGCTGTTAATGTTGATGATGGTGGGCATGGCGTGCAGCCGCGCGTTTGGTACCGACAGGCACAATCAGCGTTGCGTAAGTATTGTCTTTCTGACATACGCTTTTATCGCTGTAATCGGTCTCGTTCACGACTTTGATTTTCCACAAACCGTCAATCAGCGTAATCACATTGACCACGCCGTTTTTATCGGTTTTGCCGGAGAAGCCTTGAGGCTCGCGGTGGTCATGGGTTGATTCCAAGTCCATTTCCGCCAAAGTGTCCGAGCTAGCGGTAACGGTGGCTTTAACCAAAGGCTCGCCTTTGTACAGGATTTTGACCGGCAAAATACCGCCGGCTTTGACTTCGTTCGGATTTTTCAGCGGAACCAGTTCCAGCTCTTGGCCGATAGGGCGGGTCAATACCGCTTCATCAACTGCGCCGTTGCCCACTTGGACGAAACTCTTGCCGAACATTTGCGATTGTTCGCAATAGGTGGCACCGGCCAGCTGTTTCAAGGTTTGCTGTTTCCAGCCGTCTTGGTTTTTCGACCAGAAAGTCGGTTTGTAGGTTGCGCTGACCCAGTAGGAGCCTTCAGGCAGGGCGGCTTTGGAAACGTATTGATAGTTTTCGCCTTTATTTACCAAATCAACGGTTTTCTTTGAGCTACCGGTCAATTGCAGCGGTTTGAAAATATGTACGCGGTCGTCGGCGATTTTTTCGACATTGGGGAAGTCATGGCTGTAACCCAAATCCGCATGCAGGATTTGGCCGGCAGGCTGATGTGTCGGTGCAGCCACCCAAACATCGTGCGCCTGCGCCACTGCGCCCAATCCCAGCAATCCTAAAAGCATCCATTGTTTCATCGTTTCTACACTCCATCTTTCTATTATTGAACAAAACGCCTAATGATTCGGCGAATACGAACGGTACTCTTTTTTATTAACTTTGTAAATAATATGGTTTAGATTTTATAGTTATAAGTAATTATTTTTTGATTTCAGACGGCCTTAGTTTATATAACCAAAACTGATAAACCCAAAAGCAAACATTATTTCCCGTTTGCCTCCGATCCCGATAAAGTATCGCCATACTTTTAATAGGAGCCGACCATGAATATCCGTACCCTTTCTTTTGCCGCATTGACCGCCGCGCTGGCGTTGAGTGCCTGCTCTCCCAAAAACGAACAATCTGCCGACAATGCAGCTTCCGCAGGCAAGGGCGGTAATGTGAAGCTGTTGAACGTCTCTTATGATGTCGCACGAGATTTTTATAAAGAATACAATCCTTTGTTTGTCAAAGAATATGCTGCGAAAAACGGCGGTGCAACGGTTGAAGTCCAACAGTCGCACGGCGGCTCCAGCAAGCAGGCTTTGGCTGTCGCCAACGGTTTGGCTGCCGATGTGGTAACCATGAACCAGACTTCCGATATCGAGCTTTTGGTGAAAAAAGGTTTGGTCAAAGCCGATTGGAACACGCGCCTGCCGGACAATGCCGTGCCCTATACCAGCAACGTCGTTTTCTTGGTACGCAAAGGCAATCCGAAACACATTCAGGACTGGGGCGATTTGGCCAAAGACGGCGTACAAATCGTTTTGGCCAACCCGAAAACCACCGGCAACGGTCGCTACGCCTTTTTGGGTGCGTACGGTTATGGTTTGAAAGTCAATAACGGCGATGAAGGCAAAACCAAAGATTTTGTAGCCGCATTGCTGAAAAACACGCCTGTATTTGAAAACGGCGGCCGCGCGGCAACGACGACTTTCAGCCAACGCCATATCGGTGATGTTTTGGTTACCTTTGAAAATGAGGCCAACTACGTCAGCAAAAAGCTGACCCAAGACCAATTTGAAATTGTCTACCCAAGCTACACTATTCTTTCCGAAGCGCCGGTTGCCGTTGTGGACAGCGTAGTCGACAAAAAAGGCACGCGTGCAGCTGCCGAAGCCTATCTGCAAAACCTCTGGAGCGAACCGGCCCAAGAGTTGGCCGCCAATCTTTACCTGCGACCGCGCAATGCCGAAGTATTGGCGAAACACAAAGCCGATTTCCCTGAGATTGAGACGTTTAATCCGAATGAGAAATTTGGCCCGTGGGAAGAAATCATGAAAAAATTCTTTGCCGACGGCGGATTGTTTGATCAGCTTTCCAGTAAAAAATAAGGCTAAAACATAGAGGCCGTCTGAAACTTCAGACGGCCTTTTGTTACAATAAGCCTTTTTCTTATCCACCTTTTCCCATGTCCCAACGCAAAATCATCCATATCGATATGGACGCATTCTACGCTTCGGTAGAACTGCGCGAGCAGCCGCACCTGAAAGGGCTGCCCGTTGTTGTGGCGTGGGACGGTACGCGCTCGGTCATTTGTGCCGCTTCTTATGAAGCACGCAAATTCGGTTTGCACTCGGCCATGTCGGTGGCGACGGCGAAAAGGCTGTGTCCGCAGGCAGTGTTTGTGCCGCCGCATTTCGATTTGTACCGTCAAGTGTCGGCGCAGATTCATGCCGTGTTTCGGCGTTATACCGATTTGATCGAGCCTTTGTCTTTAGACGAAGCCTATTTGGATGTTACCCGAAATTTTGAAAATATCCCGTACGCCAGCGAGGTGGCTAAACGTATTCGTGCCGAAATTTTTGAAGAAACCGGTTTGACGGCCTCCGCGGGCATCGCGCCCAATAAGTTTTTGGCCAAAATCGCTTCCGACTGGCGCAAGCCGAACGGGCAGTTTGTGCTGCCGCCGCAAAAAATCATGGCGTTTTTGGAGAGCCTGCCGTTGGGTAAGATTCCCGGTGTCGGCAAAGTTACACTGAAAAAGATGAATGCCCTCGGTATGCAGACTGCCGGCGATTTGCGCCGTTTTGAGCAGATCGGAAGAGCGTCGTGTAGGGAAAGAGTGTAGATCTCGGTGGTCGCC
>NZ_CATNVN010000153.1:0-4368 GCF_951230505.1 uncultured Neisseria sp. | reverse complement strand
CATATACTTCTTCCAAACGTTTTTGAGCGGCAGCCACTTCGCCCAAACCGCTTTCCACTTCCTCGCGCACAGTTTTCTCAGGATCAAGCTCAGGCTCTTGCGGCAAATAGCCGATTTTAATGCCGCCCATCGGCACGGCTTCGCCCTCAAATTCTTTATCCACGCCCGCCATAATCCGCAGTACAGTAGATTTACCCGCACCGTTCAAACCGAGCAAACCGATTTTTGCACCGGGGAAAAATGAAAGGGAAATGTCTTTAATAATGGTTTTTTGCGGCGGCACAACCTTGCTCACGCGCAGCATAGAATAGACGTATTGTTGAGACATAGTTTTCTCGTTTTCATCAAACAAATTTCAGACGGCCCATTTTAACCTATTGCCCCAATACTTGCTTGTTCAAATGCCGTCTGAAAATAGAAATAAGCATCAAAATATACACCGCACCGAACCGATACCCTCATTGCCCGACGGTATCAATGCCAAACCACAAAAAATTTGATTTAAGCCAGTTTATCCTTGAACTGGCATTGCCAATATCCGGCGCGCTTCATAAAATGCACCTAATATCCTTGAAAGTACGCACACAAGCAATAACGACAGAGAACACCACACCAAGGAACCTTTCAGATTTCTCAATAAAAATACTTTTCAAAAAAAGGATTTACCTCATGTCGGAAAATACGCAAAAAACAGCAAAACAAGGTTTGCCGTCACTGGCAAAAAGTACGATTTGGATGCTGAGCTTCGGCTATCTCGGCGTTCAGACGGCCTTTACCCTGCAAAGCTCACAAATGAGCCGAATTTTTCAAACTTTAGGCGCCGACCCGCACAATTTGGGCTGGTTTTTCATTCTGCCGCCATTGGCCGGTATGTTGGTTCAGCCGATTGTGGGCTACTACTCAGACCGCACTTGGATGCCGCGCTTGGGTGGCCGCCGTCTGCCCTATCTGCTTTACGGCACGCTGATTGCGGTTATCGTTATGATTCTGATGCCGAACTCAGGCAGCTTCGGTTTTGGCTACGCTTCTTTGGCGGCTTTGTCGTTTGGCGCGCTGATGATTGCGCTGTTGGACGTATCCTCTAATATGGCAATGCAGCCGTTTAAAATGATGGTCGGCGATATGGTCAACGAGGAGCAGAAAAGCTACGCCTACGGCATTCAAAGTTTCTTAGCAAATACGGGCGCGGTTGTGGCGGCGATTCTGCCGTTTGTGTTTGCGTATATCGGTTTGGCGAACACGGCCGAAAAAGGCGTCGTACCGCAGACCGTGGTCGTAGCATTCTATGTGGGCGCAGCGTTGCTGATTATTACCAGTGCGTTCACCATCTTCAAAGTCAAAGAATACGATCCGGAAACCTACGCCCGCTATCACGGCATCGATGTCGCCGCGAATCAGGAAAAAGCCAACTGGTTCGAACTTTTAAAAACCGCACCTAAAGCGTTTTGGACGGTGACTTTGGTACAATTCTTCTGCTGGTTTGCCTTCCAATATATGTGGACTTACTCGGCAGGCGCGATTGCGGAAAACGTTTGGCAGACAACTGATGCCTCCTCCGTAGGCTACCAAGAAGCAGGCAACTGGTACGGCGTTTTGGCGGCGGTACAATCCATTGCTGCCGTTATCTGCTCGTTTATTCTGGCAAAAGTACCGAATAAATACCATAAAGTCGGTTATTTCGGTTGCTTGGCTTTGGGTGCGCTCGGTTTCTTCTCCGTTTTCTTCATCAGCAATCAATACGCACTGGTGTTGTCTTATACCTTAATCGGTATTGCGTGGGCCGGTATCATTACCTATCCTTTGACGATTGTGACCAATGCCCTCTCAGGCAAACACATGGGTACTTATTTGGGCCTGTTCAACGGCTCTATCTGTATGCCTCAAATCGTCGCTTCACTGCTGAGTTTCGTCCTCTTCCCTATGCTGGGCAGCCATCAGGCAACCATGTTCTTGGTTGCCGGCGCAGTCTTGCTGCTGGGAGCCTTCTCAGTATGTTTGATTAAAGAGACCCACGGCGAATAATCCGTTTCAACACCATCGGCAAAGGCCGTCTGAAACCTTTGCCGATCTGACAATTTTAATAACAGGAGCTTCATAAATGTACACGAGAATCATGGAAGTCAGCCCTTGGACACTGCGTTCGGCAAAACTGGAAAAAGAGCACAAACGGCTGCAAGAGAGCCTGACCAGCTTGGGCAACGGCTATATGGGCATGCGCGGCAACTTTGAAGAAACCTACTCCGCCGACAGCCACTTGGGTACCTACATCGCCGGTGTGTGGTTCCCCGACAAAACCCGCGTCGGCTGGTGGAAAAACGGCTACCCCAAATATTTCGGCAAAGCCATCAACGCGCTCAATTTCAGCAAAGTCAAAATCTTTGTCGACAATCAGGAAGTGGACTTGGCGAAAGACGACGTTGCCGACTTCTCCGTCGAACTCGATATGCAGCACGGCGTGTTGCGCCGCTCGTTCACCGTATTCGGTGTGCGTTTCGATGTGTGCAAATTTCTGTCCGTTGCGCAAAAAGAGCTGGCTCTCATCCGCTGGGAAGCCGTATCCGTTGACGGCAAAACCCACCAAGTCCGCATCGATTCCATCATCGACGCCGACGTGAAAAACGAAGACTCCAACTACGAAGAAAAATTCTGGCAGGTATTGGACAAAGGCGTTTCAGACGACCGCTCCCATATTGCCACCCAAACCGTCGCCAATCCCTTCGGCGTGGAACAATTCATCGTCAACGCCGAGCAAACCTTCGCCGGCAGCTTCAAAGCCCTCGGCGGCAGCCAAACCGACTGGCAGGTCTCTAATTCTTTTGAAGCCGAAGTCGGCAGCACGCCCGAAACCGTTGAAAAACGTGTGATTGTTACCACCAGCCGCGATTATCAGGGCTTGGAAGCGGTGAAAGCCGCAGGCCGCGCCTTATCGGAAAAAATCGCAGGCGTTGCGTTTGAAACCTTGCTGGACGCACACAAAGCAGGCTGGCTGCACCGTTGGGAAATCGCCGACGTGGTCATCGAAGGCAGCGACGAAGCGCAGCAAGGCATCCGTTTCAACCTGTTCCAACTGTTCTCCACCTACTACGGCGAAGACGCGCGCCTGAACATCGGCCCCAAAGGCTTTACCGGCGAAAAATACGGCGGCGCAACCTATTGGGATACCGAAGCCTACGCCGTGCCGCTGTACCTCGCACTGGCAGAACCAGAAGTTACCCGCAACCTGCTGCAATACCGTCGCAACCAACTGCCGCAGGCGCAGCACAACGCGCGCGAACAGGGCTTGGCGGGCGCACTCTATCCGATGGTAACGTTTACAGGCATTGAGTGCCACAACGAATGGGAAATCACCTTCGAGGAAATCCACCGCAACGGCGCGATTCCTTACGCCATCTACAACTACACCAACTACACCGGCGACGAAAGCTATCTTGCCAAAGAAGGCTTGGAAGTCTTGGTCGAAGTGTCCCGCTTCTGGGCGGACCGCGTCCACTTCTCCAAACGCAACGGCAAATACATGATTCACGGCGTAACCGGCCCGAACGAATACGAAAACAACATCAACAACAACTGGTACACCAACACCCTCGCCGCATGGGTATTGGACTACACCCGCGAAGCCTTGGCGAAATACCCGCGTCCGGATTTGAACGTGAGCGCCGCCGAGTTGGAAAAATGGGCTGACATCAGCGCGAATATGTACCGTCCACATGACGAAGAACTCGGCGTATTCGTGCAGCACGACGGCTTCCTCGACAAAGACATCCGCCCCGTGTCCGCGCTTTCGCCCGACGATTTGCCGCTCAACCAGAAATGGTCGTGGGACAAGATCCTGCGTTCGCCCTTCATCAAACAGGCGGACGTGTTGCAAGGCATCTACTTCTTCGGCGACCGTTTCAATATCGACGAAAAACGCCGCAACTTCGACTTCTACGAACCGATGACCGTGCACGAAAGCTCGTTGTCGCCTTGTATCCACGCCATCCTCGCCGCCGAACTGGGCAAAGAAGAAAAAGCCGTGGAAATGTACCAGCGCACCGCCCGCCTAGACTTGGACAACTACAACAACGACACCGAAGACGGCCTGCACATCACCTCCATGACCGGCTCGTGGCTCGCCATCGTCCAAGGTTTCGCCCAAATGAAAACCTGGGGCGGCAAGCTCAGCTTCGCACCGTTCCTGCCGAGTGCATGGACAGGCTACGCCTTCCATATCAACTACCGCGGCCGTCTGATTAAAGTCGCCGTCGGTAAAGAAAACGTGGTCTTCACCCTGCTCAAAGGCGAACCGCTCGATTTGCAGGTGTACGGCAAAGCCATCACGCTCAGCGGCAGCCACACCGTTGCATTGGAAAAATAAGGAGGGCGCAA
>NZ_CATNVN010000152.1:0-4397 GCF_951230505.1 uncultured Neisseria sp. | reverse complement strand
GAGCTGGAGCGGTTTTTCCACGAATTGAACGAAGAAAAATACGCCTTTATGCGCGGATTCTTCCATGCTCTGCAACAACGCCGCCTGATCCAGCCCGATTTGCCGGTGGAGCTCATCGACCTGTTCATCCGTCAGGCGGATATATTGATGCGCCATCCGCAACTGACCGCGCTTTATGCCGCCGCGCCGCAAAAGTTGCCGCAAGACGTATTGGGATTGCTGCTGCACGGTTTGTCAGGAAAAGAATAGATAAAAAAGAATAGAAAAATTTTAAATTTGAATATTCAGACGGCCTTTCGGGGAATAGCTACCGAAAGGCCGTCTGAAAATTAAATGGAATTATAAACCGCAGGTTTTAGGTTTATTTGCCAAAATATTGATGACTTTGCGTTCAGCTTTTTGCGGTTCGATTTTGATTTCACTTTCGTCTTCTTCGCTGCCGTCGGAGAAACGTTCCGGCATTTTTTCGCTGTCAAACGCTAAGTCGCCACCATGTTTCAGGCTTTGACCACGCTCCAAGCCGACAAAGTCGAAAAGTTCGGTATCGGCCAAATGCGATGGAACAACGTTTTGTAGCGCGGAGAACATAGACTCAATACGGCCGGGGAAACGTTTGTCCCAATCGCGCAGCATGTCACCGATGATTTGGCGTTGCAGGTTGGGCTGAGAGCCGCAGAGGTTACATGGGATGATTGGGAATTGTTTCAGCTCGGCATATTTGATCAAGTCCTTCTCTTTGACATACGCCAGAGGACGGATGACGATGTGTTCGCCGTTGTCGCTCACCAATTTAGGCGGCATAGCTTTGAGTTTGCCGCCGTAAAACATATTCAGGAACATGGTGGCAAGGATGTCGTCGCGGTGGTGTCCTAAGGCGATTTTGGTGCAGCCCAATTCTTTTGCGGTGCGGTAGAGGATGCCTCGGCGCAAGCGGCTGCACAGCGAGCAAGTCGTTTTACCTTCGTCCAACACACGTTTGACGGTGGAGTAGGTGTCTTCTTCAACGATTTTATACGGCACGCCGATGCTTTCGAGATAGGTCGGCAATACTTCTTCGGGGAAACCCGGCTGCTTTTGGTCGAGATTGACGGCGACCAGTTCGAAATCAATTGGCGCGCTGGCTTGAAGCTGGCGCAGGATGTCTAAAAGGGCGTAGCTGTCTTTGCCGCCGGAAAGGCAGACCATGATTTTGTCGCCCGGTTCGATCATGTTGAAATCGTTAATGGCATCGCCGACGGCGTGGCGCAGGCGTTTGCTGAGTTTGTTGTTTTCTAATTCTTGCTTGGTTTTTTTGGACATGGCTGTTTGTGCTTTGAAATAATAGAAAAATTTAAGGGCGGTATTGTACCGCAAAAGAATAAAGGCCGTCTGAAAAACTGCGCTTGCTTGGTTGAAGCTGCGTTTTCAGACGGCCTGATATTTGCGCTTTATTTGATTTGAAGGGCGGTAATTTTGATTTCAACCTTCCAGTCGGGCGAAGCCAGTTTCGCCTCCACGCAGGCGCGGGCCGGAGCGCGTTCAGGGGCTGTCCATGCGTCCCAGGCTTCGTTCATGGCAGCGTAGTCGTTTATATCGGGTAGATAGATGGTGGCTTCTAAAATATGGGCTTTGTCGGATTGGCATTGGGCGAGCCATGAATCGATTTGTGCCAAAACGTTTTCAGTTTGCGCTTTGGCGTCGGCTTCAGGATTTTCGGGAACCATGCCGGAGAGGAAAACCAAGCCGTTGGCTACGACGGCTTCTGAATAGCGTTTGCTTGTACCAAGATAGCGGATGTCCATGTTGTCTCCTGATTTCAAAAAGAAGGTATGGTAACATTGCGACTGTTTACGTTCCATATTTAAGAGGGGTCGTCTGAAAAAGGATGGCGGAAAATAACCATGAGTAAAGCAGAATATCCGGTTACGCAGGCTGTACGCTTTTTACGCAGTAAGAAAATCGATTTTGTCCCTTATGTTTACGCGTATGAAGAACACGGCGGTACGGCGCGTTTTGCCGAATGTACGGGCAAGCCTGAGCATCAAGTCATCAAAACAATCGTTTTGCAGGATGAGTATAAAAAAGGCTTGGTTGTTTTAATGCACGGCGACAAACATATTTCCACCCGCAATTTGGCGCGAGAACTGGGCTTGAAACACATCGAGCCGGCAACGGCGGATCAGGCGGCGAAATGGACAGGATATTTGGTCGGCGGAACATCGCCATTCGGTATGAAAACCGCGTTGCCGGTTTATGTGGAAGAAAGCATTTGGGCTTTGGACGAGATTTTTATCAATGGCGGCAAACGTGGGTTTATCGTAGGCATGAAGCCTGAAAACCTGCGGACGCTCAATCCGCAAGATGTTCATGTTGCAGTGGACGCGTAAAGGAGGGGAATACAGATGGAACAAGTGAATTTATACGAAATTTTGGGCGTGTCTCAGGATGCTAATATTAACGTTATCCGCGAGGCTTACGGCAAATTGGTGGCCAATCCGGATATTCAGAAAGATGCGGAGCGGTTTAAAGCCATCGGACAGGCATTTGAAGTATTGTCTCATCCGGAAAAACGTCTGGCTTATGATGCGGCTATGCAGTACGAGCGTCAGGAAGCTAAAGACAACAGTTTCAATAATACGGCAGCCAATCATACGGAAAACCATAATACAGGGAACAATAATACGGCGGCGAATGTGGTCAATACGTCCAACTCCGAAGTGAAAAACTATGTTTTTATTGCTTATGTGACATACGCCTTGGGTCTGTTGATTTTGTTTACACCCGTAATCGGTGTGATTTTGGCGTTTATCAAGCGCGATGAAGCACAAGGCAGTATTTACGCCAGCCATATTGATTGGCTGATTAAGACATTTTGGGTGTCTTTGATTGGTCTGCTTTTAGGACGATTAACTATACTTATCTTAATTGGTTGGTTGATTCTGTTGGTGACTGCCATTTGGTTTATTTATCGCGTAGTCGTCGGACTGATTAAACTGAATGAAGATAAGCCTATCTCCACTCAAGGATGGTTCTAAAGCATGGTATATTTGTTAGCAAGTATCGTTTGCAGCGTGTTGGTTTCCGTATTGCTGAAGGTGGCGCGCAAGCAAAAAATCAATATTGAGCAGGCGGTGGCGGTGAACTACATCGTTGCCGTCATTTTGACCATGCTGGTGTTAAAGCCTGATTTGAGCAATCCGCAGGTATTTTTGCCGACTTGGTGGCTTTTTGCGGCCTTGGGCATATTGCTGCCAACCGTATTCGTGATTATGGGTAAATCCGTAGATGCGGCAGGTATCGTCAAATCGGACGCGGCGCAACGCCTCTCACTGTTTTTGCCCATCGTTGCTTCGTTTACGCTGTTTCATGAGCAACTGACCGAAGGCCGTCTGATTGGTTTGGTATTGGCATTTACGGCACTGTTTTTCTTGCTTTGGAAAAGCGATGGCGGCAAGAAATCCGGCGGCCTCAGTACGCAAGTGATGCTGCTTTTGGGCGTTTGGTGTGGCTACGGCATCATTGATATTTTGTTTAAACAAGTGGCTAAAAGCGGTACCGCGTTTGCCGGTAATTTGCTGGTGGCGTTTTGTTTGGCCGGTATCTTGATGTTTGGCTACCTGTTTGCTAAAGGAAGCAAATGGACCAAAGAGGGCATAGTGGGCGGTATGATTTTAGGCTGCCTGAATTTTTTGAATATTGTTACCTACATCTCGGCACACCAAATCATGAAGGATAATCCAACCTTGGTCTTTGCCGGAATGAATATTGGCGTGATTGTTTTGGGTACGCTGATTGGAGCGGCAATATTTAAAGAAAAAATCAGCAGCATTAATGCAGCCGGTATCAGTATTGCTATTTGCTCGATAGCCTGCCTGTTTTATTGGCCGCAGATTCGCAGCTTGGTAGGTTAAAAGTACTTATGCCGTCTGAAAAATTTCAGACGGCCTTATTTTTATTATAAAATAGCCATTCATGCGCCGATTTGGCCGTATGGGAATTATTTTGCGCTTACGGGCGTTTCTATGTTAAACAATAAGTTAAACTCACACAATAATATCGATAGTTACATCATGAAACATATTCAAAAACACATTCAATGCGCCGTTCTTGGCATGCTGGTATTGTCCGGTTGCCAATCGTATCAGGAAGATCAAAGCCGCCGCAGTAAAATGGCTCAATTCGCGCTTAACCATCCCGTAGCCGCCCAAGTTATCGGCATGGAAGACGAAGGCTTAATCAATATGACCAGTAATGCCACACGCGTTGCCGAGCGTACAGGTTTGGACGACAAAGCAAACGGCGACAGTAGGGGAACACAGGTCAATGCCGTACGCCAAGCATTATGGCAGGCGGCGATTGCTTCTAAATTCGACAGCATTATTGCCGAAAAAGCAGGCAATGCGCGCCTGACGGATATG
>NZ_CATNVN010000151.1:0-4447 GCF_951230505.1 uncultured Neisseria sp. | reverse complement strand
TGGCTGGTGCTGTATTGCTCCACCGCCGCATAAATCATCGCATTCATCAGATTGACAGTTAAGCGGGTGCGGCTGGTTTCGATTTGAATATTGGTCAACAATTTCAGGCGGTCTATGGTTTGTTGCAGGCGTTCGAGCAAGTGGGCCACTTTCACTGACGAACCAGACCCTGCTCCCGTACCGCGACGGCGCAGATAGTCAATTTGATTTTCACACTGGTCAAACATAACCTCCAAGTGTGCCGTATCATAAGTTTCTTCACTATGGCGATAATGTTCCACCATCTTCGCCACTTCGCGCTGTAAAGCGACAAATGCAGAATCCGCTTCCAACAAACGGGGGGCAATTCGTATTAAATCCGGCTCAATCGCTTCGGAAGCAATCCAGATAGACAACATTTCTACCGCACGCAAACGTGCATCTGTCAATTGTCGGCTGGCCGTCTGAAGCAAAGCAGGATCCGCCTTGGCCAACAACAATTCATACATACCCAGCCATTGTCGCAAACTCAGTGTTTGCAACCATTTATCATCGTTTTCAGAATGAAAAAGATATAAAAATACTTCGCGCAAGTTGGAAAAATCTTTATAAGACGGGCTGAACCGCTCATAAATCCGTATGCCCATTTCCCGGGTAAAACTATGGCGCGAGAAAATACCCAGCTTAATCAGCGCAGGATAAATGTGAACTTTAGACAGCCAAGTATAAAAGCGCAGGCTGAATTGACGGCATAAAGCATCGTCTTGTTTTAACGTAGATAAAATCAAATCAAAACGTTCGGAAGCCTTCTTTTTGCCTCCTCGGCGCAAAAATTTGATTAATGCATTGAGAATAAGAACAAAGTCGGTATCATTTAAGCGTTCCGACAAAATAATGTGAAGATTTTGATTAGTCAGTTTTTGCATTGTAGTATTATTACACAAAATGAGATATTTAGCAAGAACCTTGGCAAACAGGTCGGATTATATCGCATTCTTTATCAACCCATGTCACAAGATTTTCAATTAATATTCTCTAAAATTCAATGAATAATCAAATTACATAACAAATATATGATGTGAATCAATAAGTAAGAAAGGCCGTCTGAATTCTTTCAGACGGCCTTTTACAACAACATACTACATTGTTTTAAACTTATGCAAACAAGAGCTTACCACCCTCTTCTTTAACATGGATTGTGCTATCAGGTGCATATTTACCTTCAAGCAATGCTTTTGCCAGCGTATTTTCGATTTCTGACTGGATGGCGCGTTTGAGCGGACGGGCACCATACACAGGGTCGAAACCGGCTTTAGCAATCAGATCCAAGGCAGCATCATCGACTTTCAGATGCAGATGTTGTGCTTCCAAACGTTTTTCCAAACCTTTAAGCTGGATTTTCGCAATGCTGCGGATATTGGCCTGATCCAAACCATGGAACACGACTACTTCGTCAATACGGTTGATCATTTCAGGACGGAAATGTTCTTTCACATCCTCCATCACAACTTCTTTTACCGCTTCGTAGTCTTGAGTACCCATTTGTTGGATATGTTGGCTACCAATATTGGAAGTCATCACGATAACGGTATTTTTGAAGTCTACGGTACGGCCTTGTCCGTCGGTCAAGCGACCGTCATCCAATACCTGCAGCAAGATGTTGAATACGTCCGGATGGGCTTTTTCCACTTCATCCAAAAGAATCACACTGTATGGTTTGCGGCGGACTTGCTCAGTCAAGTAGCCGCCTTCTTCGTAGCCAACATAGCCGGGAGGCGCACCGATTAAGCGGGCAACAGCATGTTTTTCCATGTATTCGGACATATCGATACGAATCAGATGATCTTCGCTGTCAAACAGGAAACCTGCCAAAGCTTTGCACAACTCGGTTTTACCCACACCGGTCGGGCCTAGGAACAGGAAGCTGCCGTAAGGTTTGTTTGGATCGGCAAGGCCGGAACGGCTGCGGCGGATGGCGTCGGATACAGCACGCACGGCTTCGTCTTGACCAACCACGCGGCGGTGCAATACTTCTTCCATTTTCAACAGCTTGTCGCGTTCACCTTCCATCATTTTGGACACGGGGATGCCGGTCATGCGCGATACGATTTCGGCCACTTCGTCCGCACCAACTTCAGTACGGAAGAGTTTGTTTTGTTTTTTGCCGTCGGGGTTACTTTCCGCAGCTTGCAACTGTGCGCCCAATTTCGGCAACTCACCGTATTCGAGTTCGGACGCACGGGCAAAATCGCCTTGACGTTTGGCCTGCTCGATTTTGACTTTGATGTCGTCCATCTGTTTTTTGATGTCGGCGGTGCTGGAAGAGGCGGCTTTTTCTGCTTTCCAGATTTCGTCCAAATCGGCGTATTCTTTTTGCAAGCCGTCGATTTCTTCGTCTATCAATTCCAGACGTTTCTTGCTGGCATCATCGCTTTCTTTGGCAACGTGCATTTTTTCCATTTTGAGCTGGATAATGCGGCGGTCGAGTTTATCCATCTGCTCGGGTTTGCTGTCCAACTCCATTTTGATACGGCTGGCTGCTTCGTCGATCAAATCAATCGCTTTATCAGGCAAGAAGCGGTCGGTAATGTAACGATCGCTCAACTCCGCTGCGGCAACGATAGCAGGGTCGGTAATATCGATACCGTGGTGGATTTCATAACGCTCTTGCAAACCGCGCAAAATAGCGATGGTATCTTCCACGCTGGGCTCGCCGACCAATACTTTTTGGAAGCGGCGTTCGAGTGCCGCATCTTTCTCGATGTACTGACGGTATTCGTCCAAAGTAGTCGCGCCGATGCAGTGCAGTTCGCCGCGCGCCAAAGCCGGTTTCAACATATTGCCCGCATCCATTGCGCCGTCGGTTTTGCCTGCACCAACCAAAGTATGGATTTCATCGATGAAAATCAAAGTGTTGCCATCGTCTTTAGCCAAGTCGTTCAACACACCTTTCAAGCGTTCTTCAAATTCGCCGCGGTATTTCGCGCCAGCAATCAAAGCCGCCAAGTCCAGAACCAAAAGGCGTTTGTTACGCAGGGATTCAGGTACTTCGCCGTTGACGATACGTTGCGCCAAGCCTTCAACAATAGCGGTTTTACCCACACCCGGCTCACCAATCAGCACAGGGTTATTTTTGGTACGGCGTTGCAATACCTGAATTGCACGACGGATTTCATCATCACGACCGATAACAGGGTCGAGCTTGCCGTCTCGGGCGCGTTGAGTCAGGTCGAGTGTGTATTTTTTCAAAGCATCGCGTTGGTCTTCGGCATTCGCATCGTTCACGTTTTGTCCTCCTCGTACCGCATCGATCGCGGCATTGATATTTTGTTCGGTAGCACCGGCTTCTTTCAAAATTTTGCCGGTCGCATCATTCTGCTGAACCAAAGCCAGCAGGAAAAGTTCGCTGGCGATATAGGCATCGCCACGTTTGGTCGCAGCCTTGTCCATCAAGTTCAATACAGCTTGCAGCTCACGGCTAGGCATAATATCGCCGCCTTGACCGGATACTTTTGGCAAGCTGCTCAAATGTTGCTGCAAACGTTGTTTTACTTGAGGCACATTCACACCTGCATGAGCCAGTAACGCAGCAGCACCACTGTTTTGATCATCAAGCAACGCTTTTAAGATAAAGCCGGCCTCAAGATAGCTGCTGTCCGCAGCTAAAGCCAGACTTTGACCTTCTTGCAGAGCTTGCTGAAATTTGGCAGTTAATTTATCAAATCTCATTTTAAGTTCCTCTTCAAATATATTCTGTTAGAGCCTATATAAGCGCAAATGTGGATAACTCAATAGCTATTTACTCCATTAACCAAAAATTTTTATTACCTTATTGTTTTATAAAGTTTTATTTTTATAATTTTATGTGCATAACTTTATTATCCAGTTACCCTTTACTCAAAAGGCCGTCTGAAAAATCAAGAATAATCAGGTATAATCGGCACCATATTTATTTTCAGACGGCCTTTGTGCCGAAGGATACTTTCATGAGCAAAAAACGAGTTTTAACAGGTGTTACCACAACAGGTATTCCACACTTGGGCAACTATGTCGGTGCCATCCGCCCGGCCATCCGCGCGGCGCAAGATTCCAATACTGAATCATTCCTCTTTTTGGCCGACTATCACGGCATCATCAAATGTCATGAGCCGGAAATGATTCATCAATCTACTCAAGCTGTTGCCGCCACATGGCTCGCCTGCGGACTCAACCCTGAACAGACCACTTTCTACCGTCAAAGCGATATTCCCGAAGTGATGGAGTTGAACTGGATTCTGACCTGTATCACTGCAAAAGGTCTGATGAACCGCGCCCACGCTTATAAAGCTGCAGTACAGGCAAATACCGAAAACGGTCAGGAAGATCCGGATCACGGCGTGGAAATGGGCCTGTACAGCTACCCTATCCTCATGACTGCCGACATCCTGATGTTCAATGCCCATGAAGTACCAGTCGGTCGCGACCAAAT
>NZ_CATNVN010000150.1:0-4540 GCF_951230505.1 uncultured Neisseria sp. | reverse complement strand
TTAAAAATATTCAAACAGCAAAGGCCGTCTGAAAAATTCAATTTGATCTTAGATTTGTATTATGCACATTTATTGTTTTAATCATCCAGCGCATCTTCATCCAAAGATTTCAACCATTTCAGCTTTTCGCCAATTTTGATTTCCAGTCCGCGCGGGACAGGTTGGTAGAAATCAGGTTCATCCAAGCCGTCGGGCATATAGCTTTCGCCGGCGGCGTAGGCGTTAGGCTCATCATGGGCATAGCGGTATTCGCGTCCGTAGCCCAATTCTTTCATCAACTTGGTCGGCGCATTGCGCAGATGAACAGGCACTTCATCGCTGGCGTTTTCTTTAACGAAGCGGCGCATTTGGTTGTATGCCTTGTAGCCCGCGTTGGATTTGGCGGCGGCGGCAAGGTACAGCACGGCTTGCGCCAGCGCGAGTTCGCCTTCGGGCGAGCCTAAGCGCTCATAAGTAGCGGCAGCATCATTGGCAATCGTTAAGGCACGCGGATCGGCCAAGCCGATGTCTTCCCATGCCATGCGGACAATGCGGCGGGCAAGATAGCGCGGGTCGGTACCGCCGTCGAGCATACGGCAGAACCAATACAATGCCGCGTTAGGATGCGAACCGCGCACGGATTTGTGCAACGCGGAAATTTGGTTGTAGAAACTCTCTCCGCCCTTATCAAAACGGCGGATTTGCGCACCCAAACTATCGGCGAGAAATTCGGCGGTTAAGGGTTTCAGACGACGTGTATCGGCAGCACGTAAAAGTTGTTCCAACAGATTTAACAATCTGCGCGCATCACCGTCGGCGGTATTGACGAGCAGCTCTTGCGCATCGGCTTCAATCGTGAAATCTCGATATTCGGGCAAAGCCAAGACTTTGGCAATCAGTTTCTTGAGGTCGTCTGAAGATAAGGATTGTAAAACATACACCTGCGCGCGGCTCAACAGCGCGGGATTGACTTCAAACGACGGATTTTCCGTCGTCGCGCCGATAAAGGTCAGCAAACCGCTTTCGACATGCGGCAAAAACGCGTCCTGCTGCGCCTTGTTGAAGCGATGAACTTCATCGACAAACAAAATCGTCGCGCGTCCCTGCTGCAAAGCGATTTCGGCTTTATCGATTGCCTCGCGTATGTCCTTCACGCCGGAAAACACAGCGGAAACAGGCAGAAACTGGGCATTGAAACTCTGCGCCAAAATCCGTGCCAGCGTGGTTTTGCCTACACCCGGCGGCCCCCACAGCAACATAGAATGCGGCTTTCCACCCTCGACCGCCACGCGCAAAGGTTTGCCTTCGCCGATTAAGTGCTGCTGCCCGATGACATCGTCTAAAGAATGTGGGCGCAGGCGTTCGGCTAAAGGGGCTTCGGGTTGACGGGCAAAAAGGTCGGACATAGCGGCTTTCGTGCTGGCTGATTGAAAAGAAAACTCGCTAGCATTATACGGCAGTTTCGCAAACACACATATCGGGCCACATTACGGTATAATACATGCTATTTTGAGAACTCTTCGGGCGTTTCAGACGGCCTTGCTTACAGGAAACATCATGACTTCAAAAACTCTTTTGGCAGCTGTTACATCAGTTTTCTTATTGGGTGCATGCGCTACTGGCGGCGAATCTTTCGGCGGCTTGGGCAGCGGTACAGGTATCGGCAGCAGCGTAGTGAAAATGGCGGTAGACAGCCAATGCCGTACCGAATTGAACAAACGTAACGAATGGCGCGTCATTGCTTTGGCTATGAGCGCGGAAAAACAAGCCGAATGGGAAAATAAAATCTGCGGCTGCGCCAGCGAAGAAGCGCCAAACCAATTGACTGCAACCGAAATGATGCAGGTATTGAGCCCGGCAACCCGCGATCAGGCCATTGCTTCCGTTACCGCGAAAACGGTTACCGCCTGCTTCAAACGACTCTACAAATAATCGTTCAGACGGCCTTTTTAATATCGAGGCCGTCTGAATTCGTTTTGACTTTCTATTTGAATTTTAAATATATAGAGAAGAAACCATGAAATACATCAGCACCCGCGGTGCAACCGCACGCAAGCAATTCAGCGAAGTTTTATTGATGGGTTTGGCTCCTGACGGCGGTTTGATGCTACCTGAGCAATACCCTCAAATCGACCGTGCTACTTTAGACCAATGGCGCACACTCAGCTATCCTGAGCTGGCGTTTGAAGTCATGAGCCTGTTTGCCACCGACATCCCTGCTGATGATTTACGCGATATCATCAACCGCACCTACACCGAAGAAGTATTCGGCACCAAAGCCATTACTCCGGTTCGTACACTTTCAGACGGCATCAAAATTCAAGCCCTCTCCAACGGCCCGACTTTGGCATTCAAAGACATGGCCATGCAATTCTTGGGCAATGCGTTTGAATATGTATTGAACAAAGAAGGCAAAGAACTCAATATCTTAGGCGCCACCAGTGGCGACACCGGCTCTGCCGCCGAATATGCCCTGCGCGGTAAAAAAGGCGTCAATGTCTTCATGCTGTCTCCGGAAGGCAAAATGAGCGCATTCCAACGCGCGCAAATGTTCAGCTTGCAAGATGCCAACATCCACAACATCGCTGTTGAAGGCATGTTTGACGACTGCCAAGACATCGTCAAAGCCGTACAAAACGATGCCGAATTCAAAGCCAAATACCACATCGGCACAGTCAACTCCATCAACTGGGGCCGCATTGTCGCCCAAGTCGTGTACTACTTTGCCGGTTATTTCAACGCCACTTCGAGCAATGACGAAAAAGTCAGCTTCTGCGTACCAAGCGGCAACTTTGGCAATGTCTGCGCCGGCCATATCGCTCGTCAAATGGGCCTGCCAATCCACCGCTTGATTGTCGCCACCAATGAAAACGACGTATTGGACGAGTTTTTCAAAACCGGCGCATACCGCCCTCGCAACAGTGAACACACCCACGTCACATCCAGCCCGTCTATGGATATTTCCAAAGCCTCCAACTTCGAGCGTTTTGTGTTTGACCTGATGGGCCGCGATGCGGACGAAATCAAAACCTTATGGGCTGAAGTAGGTTCCGGCAAAGGTTTCAATTTGGAATTTGCCTTAAACAAAGTACATCAACAATATGGCTTTGTTTCCGGTAAATCGACCCATGCCAACCGCCTTGCCACCATCAAACAGGTTTACGAGCAAGATCATGAATTGATTGATCCGCATACAGCCGATGGCGTCAAAGTTGCCCGTGAAGTGCGTGAAGAAGGTGAAACGGTTGTTTGTTTGGAAACTGCGTTGGCAGCGAAATTCGATGCGACCATACGCGAAGCCGTCGGCGATGTCGCCATTCCGCGCCCCACCGCTCTGGAAGGTTTGGAAAACCTGCCGCAGCGCGTGCAAACCGTGCCGAACAGTGCGGATGCGGTAAAAGGCATCATCAAACAAACCCTTGCCTGATGTCCCGTGTGGGCGGCATTCCGTCCAAACTTAAGATTGAAAGAAAATGACTTTACCTATGCATAAAACCCGTTTTTCCATCCTGCTGGACGAACTGGCGGCAAAACAGGAGGCCGCCATCGCCCCCCACCTGCTAGCCGACGGAACCAAGGTATGGGTACGCAAAGCAGGCAGGCACAATGCGCGATGGCGTTACGCGCTGCTCGGTATGGTTGCCCGATATTTGAAACTGGGGTTGTTGAAGCCGGTCCCCAGCCTCGGAGGTGAGCCTGCCATTGCAACCGAGTCGAAACGCCTGTACGAATTGCGCTCTGCGGGGATAGCCGTTCCCGAATTGCTCGCCGTCCGGAAAAATGCCCTTATGTTCGGCAATTTGGAAGGGGTCCCGCTCGATACGCAAATCCGCAAAGAAGCCGAAGCCGGAAAGGCAGACGCTTGGCTTGCCGGTTTGGAAGCCATTGCCCATGTGCATGAAAAACGGCAGTTCCTCAGTCAGGCGTTTGCACGGAATATGATGTCGGACGGAAAAAACATCAGCTTTTTGGACTTTGAAGACGACCCTTCCGAAGTCCTGACCATAGCGCAATGCCAAGCCCGCGATTGGCTCTGCTACATTCATTCTACCGCGCTGATATTGAAAAACGGCGGACTACTGGAAGCGGCAGCGGAAAAATGGGGCAGCGTACTGTCAGCGCAGCCTGCAGAAATACAAAGGCTGATTGCCGCCACCGTCAAACCGATCCTCCCAATACGCGGGCTGGAACACCCCCGCTGGGGACGGGACGCGCTCAGGCTGGCAGCCTCGATTTCCCTGATTTACCTTGCGGATATGCCACCGTAAGGCACCGCCTATCCCGCTATGCCGTCTGAAAGCCCTTCAAACGGCATATAATCGCTGTGCATCAAGCATTGTCGCAACCATCCGTTTCGTTTAGAATTTTAGCTTTATCCCGAATTGGGCAGATATTTTCATTCTGACACACGTCCCAAATAAACACTTCCCATTTCTTTTACTGACAGGAAACCCAAATGGCAGCATTCAATACCCAAAAAGTATTGTCCGTACACCACTGGACGGACGCTTACTTCACTTTTACCTGAACCCGCGCCGAATCTTTGCGCTTTGAAAACGGC
>NZ_CATNVN010000149.1:0-4541 GCF_951230505.1 uncultured Neisseria sp. | reverse complement strand
CAACACAAACATACCGGCAATGAAGACGTTTACATCATCGTATCCGGCAAAGGCCTGTTTACCGACAGCGAAGGCAAACAAACCGAGGTCGGCGCCGGCGACATTACCATCGCCCGCCCCGGCCAGTCCCACGCACTCAAAAATATCGGCAAAAAGCCGTTGGTATTCCTTGATCTGATTGCAGAGACCACTGGCGCTAAAGCCGCCGAAACCAAGTAATGCTTTCAATGAAAGCAAATAATCTGCCGTGATTTTCTGTCTTACTAGAACCAGGCAGCAGAGAGATTGTTCCGTTTTCATTTAAACCTGCATACAAGCTAAAGGCCATCTGAAAACCACGCTTCGTTTTCAGACGGCCTTTTTTCTCAAAAATCTTATCATATACATGATGAAATGTTATATAATAACAGCCTTTCAAAATATGATGAGAAACTAAAATGACACAAACCACACTCAAGCCCATTGTTTTATCTATTCTTTTAATCAGCACCCCTATTCTCTCCCAAGCGCATGAAACCGAGCAGTCGGTTGACTTGGAAGCAGTTACCGTTGTCGGCAAAAGCCGTCCGCGCGCCACTTCGGGGCTGTTGCACACTTCGACTGCCTCCGACAAAATCATCTCCGGCGATACCTTGCGCCAAAAAGCCGTCAACTTGGGCGATGCTTTAGACGGCGTACCGGGCATTCATGCCTCGCAATACGGCGGCGGCGCGTCTGCTCCCGTTATTCGCGGTCAAACAGGCAGACGAATTAAAGTATTGAACCATCACGGCGAAACGGGCGACATGGCAGACTTCTCTCCCGACCATGCCTTGATGGTGGACAGCGCCTTGTCGCAACAGATCGAAATCCTGCGCGGCCCAGTTACGCTCTTGTACAGCTCAGGCAATGTGGCCGGTTTGGTCGATGTTGCCGATGGCAAAATCCCCGAAAAAATGCCTGAAAACGGCGTATCGGGCGAAGCCGGATTACGTTTGAGCAGCGGCAATTTGGAAAAACTGACATCCGCAGGCATCAATATCGGCTTGGGCAACAACTTCGTGCTGCATACCGAAGGCTTGTACCGCAAATCGGGCGATTACGCCGTACCGCGCTATCAAAAAGAAGAAGGCCGTCTGAAACGACTGCCCGACAGCCATGCCGATTCAAAAACCGGCAGCATCGGGCTATCTTGGGTTGGAGATAAAGGTTTCCTCGGCGTGGCGTACAGCGACCGTCGCGACCGCTACGGCCTGCCTGCCCACAGCCATCTCTACGACGACTGCCACGCCGACATCATCTGGCAGAAAAGTTTGATTAACAAACGCTATTTGCAGCTTTATCCGCACCTATTGACCGAAGAAGACGTTGATTACGACAATCCGGGCTTGAGCTGCGGCTTCCACGACGACGATAATGCACACGCCCATGCCCACAACGGCAAACCGTGGATAGACCTGCGCAACAAACGCTACGAACTCCGCGCCGAATGGAAGCAGCCGCTCCCCGGTTTTGAAGCCCTGCGCGTACACCTAAACCGCAACGACTACCACCACGACGAAAAAGCAGGTGATGCAGTAGAAAACTTCTTCAACAACAAAACACACAACGCCCGTATCGAGTTGCGCCACCAGCCCATAGGCCGTCTGAAAGGCAGCTGGGGCGTGCAATATTTGGGACAAAAATCCAGCGCGCTTTCCGCCATTCCCGAGACCGTCCAACAACCGATGCTGATTGACAACAATGTGCGCCATTACAGCTTTTTCGGTGTAGAACAGGCAAACTGGGACAACTTCACGCTTGAAGGCGGCGTACGCGTGGAAAAACAAAAAGCCTCCATCCAGTACGACAAAGCATTGATTGATCGGGAAAACTACTACAACCAACCCCTGCCCGACCTCGGCGCGCACCGCCAAACCGCCCGTTCGTTCGCACTTTCGGGCAACTGGTATTTCACGCCCCAACACAAACTCAGCCTGACCGCATCCCATCAGGAACGCCTGCCGTCAACGCAAGAGCTGTACGCACACGGCAAGCACGTCGCTACCAACACCTTTGAAGTCGGCAACAAACACCTCAACAAAGAGCGTTCCAACAATATCGAACTCGCGCTGGGCTACGAAGGCGACCGCTGGCAATACAATCTGGCACTCTACCGCAACCGCTTCGGCAACTACATTTACGCCCAAACCTTAAACGACGGACGCGGCCCCAAATCCATCGAAGACGACAGCGAAATGAAGCTCGTGCGCTACAACCAATCCGGCGCCGACTTCTACGGCGCGGAAGGCGAAATCTACTTCAAACCGACACCGCGCTACCGCATCGGCGTTTCCGGCGACTACGTCAGAGGCCGTCTGAAAAACCTGCCATCCCTGCCCGGCAGGGAAGATGCCTACGGCAACCGTCCTTTCATCACACAGGACGACCAAAACGCCCCTCGTGTTCCGGCTGCGCGCCTCGGCGTCCACCTGAAAGCCTCGCTGACCGACCGTATCGATGCCAACTTGGACTACTACCGCGTGTTCGCCCAAAACAAACTCGCCCGCTACGAAACGCGTACGCCCGGACACCATATGCTCAACCTAGGTGCAAACTACCGCCGCAATACGCGCTATGGCGAGTGGAATTGGTACGTCAAAGCCGACAACCTGCTCAACCAATCCGTTTACGCCCACAGCAGCTTCCTCTCTGATACGCCGCAAATGGGCCGCAGCTTTACCGGCGGCGTGAACGTGAAGTTTTAAAATCGGACAGGCAAACAAAAAAGGTTTTCAGACGGCCGTCTGAAAACCTTTTTCTTGTTTTAGCCAATCATTTAAAACTGACTATTAATCTTTCAACACATCGCGCACAGCCGCTTGAATCTTGGCCGCCGCTGCTTCGATTTGCTGTTGTTCGGTAGATTGGCTTGCCACTGTCTCAACCGGAGCAGCTTGAGAAGCCGGAGTAGCTTGAGAAGCAGGCGCAGCTTGAGGAACAGCTGCGGCTTTAGGCTCAGATTCAGTTTGCGGCGCAGTCAGCGGCAAACGCGCCAATACAGTGCTGACGCCGGTAACTTTATCGCCAATCGCCACTTGCGCCTGCGCATCGACAGGCAGATACATATCCACGCGCGAGCCAAAGCGGATAAAGCCATAGCGTTCGCCGCGAGACAGTTTCGCACCTGCTTGGGTGTAGCACAAAATACGGCGCGCCACCAAACCGGCCACTTGAACAAAAGTAATTTCACGCCCAGAAGCCGTAGTCGCCAACACCGCATTACGTTCATTTTCCGTGCTGGCTTTGTCCAAATCCGCATTCACGAATTTGCCTTTGTTATAGACCACTTTCGTTACCGTACAATCGGCAGGCGATTTTTGCGAATGCACGTTGAACACGTTCATAAAAATACTGATTTTCAAAGCATCGACATCACGATACGGATCGCGTGCGCGCTCAACCACCACGATACGGCCGTCAACCGGGCTCAACACCGCTTCAGGATTTTGCGGAATCTCACGCGCAGGGTCGCGGAAAAACTGCAGGGCAAATACGGTAAACACCCAAAACGGCAAAGACCACCAGCCGCAGCACATCGATACCAGCAGGCTCAAAGCCAAACCGCCGCCGATAATCGGCCAGCCCTCACGGGCGATAATCGGGTGGGGATACAAACGGTTCATCACTTATCCTTCATTTAATAATTTCAAAATTGCCGCCATTATATCTGAAACTCCAAACATTGAGGCCGTCTGAAATGTTCAGACGGCCGGTGTCTTTTGTAAAAAATACTCAACATAGATAAAGTTTCAGTTTCAGCAACACAATGACGCAGCGTCCTCAACACGCGGCTCACACGAGCCAACAATACGCTGCAAATATCATTTCGACCAAACCTCTGCCCTCGATTATCTCGACAAGCCCAGTATGACCGCCAATACCAGCCAAATCCAATGCCGACGGCGCGATGTAGAAAACAAAGCGCGTTGAGACAGCAAACGCGTTTGGCTCAACTGATACGCCACATCGGCCAACATTACCAAGCGATTAGTCTGCCGAGCATTACCTTCTTCCGCTTTACGCAGTTTCAAATTTTCCGCTTCAATCCGCAGCCGCACCAGCTTGGCTTCTAAAAGCAGCAGCTCGCGCGCTTCTTCATACTCCTGTCGCTTCATCGTTCGTATCCTTGTCTATCTCACCGCGCAAATACGCAATGTCTGATCGAATATCCTGCAAGGTTTCAGCCACACGACTGCCCTGCTCCCGATAATCTGCCGATACTTTGCGGAACAATACAGCAATAATCAACAGGCTTACAAAGAAAATGCCGAAAAATACCCACAAAGCAGCCACATCTGACAGCACGCGGTTCAAGCCGAACAGTAAACCGACCAAGCCCACCATCAACAGTGCGCCGGACAACACCAGCCAAATCGCCAACCGGAACACATTCTCCGCCTGACGCGTCAAATCCAAGCTCAATACCTGCAAACGCAACAGCAGCAAATCCGCGCCCTGATTCAACAAAGCCTTGCCATGTTCAAAACGCTGGCGAATTCCCATCTCGATTATCCTTTTTC
>NZ_CATNVN010000148.1:0-4550 GCF_951230505.1 uncultured Neisseria sp. | reverse complement strand
TAGCGGTTGCGGCGTTCGGAGATTTGGGTGGCCAAGTCTGCGGAATCGCGGCGCATTCTTAAGAGTTCGACTTCGGAAACCACGCCTTCGGCAACCATAGGCGCTGTAATAGCGATTTCGCGGTCAAGCGCAGCCTTGCTTTGGGAAAGGCCGCTGACGGCGTCGGTCATGGCTTGACGGCGTGCTTTGTAGGCGGCGATTTCGCGACGGCGAAGCTCAGGGCCCACGCTGTCAGGGAAGGAGAGCTTGGTGCCGTAGGCTTCGGCTTTAAGGCGGGCGACGGTGGCTTCGAGGTTTTCGACTTTGGCTTCGCTTTCACGCAAAACGGCGGAGCTGCGCGTGTCGTCGAGTTTCATCAGAATCTGATCTTTCTCGACCATATCGCCTTCTTTCACCATGATTTCGGTTACGATGCCGGGGTCGAGGCTTTGAATTACTTGTTCACGGCTGCTGGGAATGATATTGCCGTTGCCACGGGTCACTTCTTCGACAGGGCTGTTGTATGCCCAGACGACGAAGACAACCAGGAAAAGGAAGAATAGGATGATGACCCAAAATTGGCCGCTGTGTTTTTCTTTTTGAAGGGCGGCATTGAGGTCGTTAATGAGGTGTAGGTCTTTGGATTTGACGTTGTTTTCGCGGCTCATAATCGTGTATCTTTATTGTGTTTGGTGGATTTTAACCATTAGGGCAGGCCGTCTGAAAGGGTAAGTAGGTTTCAGACGACGGCCTTTTGCTTTATTGTGCTGCCGATTGAGGGGCTGTGGCAGCTTGTTGTTGCTGCTGTTTGACTGCAGCAGCTTGTTGTTGTTTGACGTTGGCTGCTTTGGCCTGTTCGTTTTGCATGAGTTTTTGCAATACCAGGTCACGCGGGCCGTCCATCACGACTTTACCATTGTCCATCACAATGATGCGGTTGACGATTTGCAGCACTTGCGGACGGTGGGTCACCAAAAGCATGGTGCGGTTGCGGCCCCATTGTGCAATGGCATTGAGCGCCATGCGTTCGGTAGCCTGGTCCAGGCTGGTGGTCGGCTCGTCCAGCAAGACGACTTTCGGGTTGCGCAAGGTCATGCGCGCTAGGGCGATGATTTGTTTTTGACCGCCGGATAAGCCTAAGCCATCTTCACCCAAAGGCATATCCAAACCGCGCGGATGGTTGCGGATGATTTTGTCGAGGCCGAAACGGTTGAGCGCAGTCAGTAAGTCTTGGTCGGTAGAGTAGCTGCCGGTACGCGCCAAATCCATGTTTTCACGCAATGTGCCGAGGAACAGGCGTGGCGATTGGCTCAATAGCAGGACTTGATCGCGCAGGAAGTTGGGGTCAAGCTGGCGCATATCGACACCGTCAAGGGTAACGTTGCCTTTTTCAGTGTCGTACAGACCGCTGGCCAGTTTGAGCATGGTACTTTTACCACTACCGATACGGCCCAAAATACCGACTTTTTCGCCCGGTTTGATGGTCAGGCGCAAGTCTTCGACAGCGCTGTTGTTGTCGGCTTGATATTTGAACGATACGTTTTCAAAGGTAATGTTGCCTTGTACGTTGTCCAAAGTAATATATTTGCGTTCCGGATTACGCTCGATAGGGCGGGTAACAATATCGTTTACGCCTTTGAGGGCAAGTTTGGCTTGTTGGAAGCGGGTGGCCAAACCAGCGATTTGTGCCAATGGCGCCAAGGCGCGACCGGACAGAATTACGGAGGCAATCAATGCACCCATGGTAATGCGTTCCGCATGGTTGTCGGCATGAATCAGATAGGTACCGACGACAACCAAAAAGACGGTATTGAGCTGCTGCATGGCAACGGCAAAGTTGACCATGAAGTTGCTGGTGTCTTTGACTTTGATGGAAGAAGCGGAAGTTTTGGCGGTGTATTCGTCCCAACGTTGTTGCGCCCAAGATGTGGCGTTGTTGGTTTTCAGTGTTTCGATGCCTTCGATGGCTTCAACGGCAAGGCCGGAGCGTTGCGAACCTTCTTTCATCGATTCGTTGATGTGGCGCGAGAGCGGGCGTTGTACAACAAAACCGACAATCACGACAATCGGAATGATGGTCAGGGGAACGAGTGCCAGTTTGCCACCGACCATGGAAATTACGAAGATAAACAGCAACAGGAAAGGCAAGTCGACAATAGTCAACAAGCTGGCACTGGTCATAAACTCGCGCACGGCTTCAAATTCGCGCAGGTTGCTGGCGTATGAACCGGAGGAAGCAGGACGGTCTGCCAGACGCAATGCCATCACGCGGCGGAACAGGGCGGAGCTGATGATCAGGTCGGCTTTTTTGCCGGCAATATCGGTCAAATGACCACGAATCATCTTGGCGGCAAATTCAAACAAAATCGCCAAGACCACACCGATGCTCAATACCCACAAGGTTTCATAGGCTTGGTTGGGAATCACGCGGTCGTACACGTTCATCACATATAAAGAGCTGACGAGCGCAAGGAAGTTGATGATGATTGTGGCCAAAATGACTTGGTAGTAGTAGCTGCGGAAACGCCAAATGACTTTCCAAAACCATGCTTTGGGCAAATGGTATTCAGGCAGCTCCGAGCGCATATCGGTAGCCATTTTGGGTTTGATAAACCAGCAGTAGCCCAAATACAGGCCGGAGAGCTGCTCATGGCTGAGTTCTTGTTCCAAACCGTCTACTTGGCGGATATGGTATTTGCGCTCTTGGCCGGAGCCTTCGATTTTGGTGATGACCGCTGCTTCTTCGTTGTGTAGGATAATCATGACCGGCACGGCGAGAGAGGGGATGTCTTCCAAATTGCGTTTGGATAAGGTGTTTTCAAAGCCGTGGCTGCGCAGGACTTCGACCAGTGAGTGATAGTTGACCTTGAGCTTTTTGTCGCGCACGATTTCGGCGGACAAAGCGGCTTCGGATACGGGCGCCCCCAAAAGGCGGGTCACTAAAACGATATGTTCAATGATGGCTTTCATATTTTTTCGCGTAATGTTTTTGGTTTAACCGGCGGATATGGCTTTATTTTTGTGCCAAACCGACCCAAGCGGAGATTTTGGCCTGGGTATTTAAATAGTCGAGCGCCGCATCGCGGAAATCGTTGCGGGCGGCAACGTAATCCTGTTCGATGGAGGATAACTCGCTGTATGCGCTCAAAACATCGGTCAGCGTACGTCGGGCGATTTTAAACTGCAATTCGTACACTTTGATGACTTCTTTTTGGGCGGCGATGTGTTGCGCCGTCAGCGCGGTACGCTGTTCGCTTTCCTGCATATCAATGGCCGACGTTTGAACGCGTTCGTTCATGTCGCGCAGGATTTGTTCGGACTTGGCTTCTGCGGCAATCAATGATTTGGCATTGCGTTCCACATTGTGTCGTGCGGCAATATCCAGCACATTCCATGCAACGTTTAAATAAAGCTGTCTGGTGTTGCGCGTTGCACTGCCTTCCAAATTGAGGGCGGGCAGGCGTTCGGCTTTGGAGGCGTCCAAATCTGCACGGACGCTGTCGCGCTCGGCTAATTGCGCCTGATAGGACGGATTGTTGTTGCGGTTGGGGTTGTTGAAGCGTTCGCTGATGGATTTCGCCGTGTCGTTTTTAAACGGATCTTCCAAATCGTTGGCAGTCAGCTGGCGAGAGGTATAGCGGGACAGGCGGCTCAGGGCCAAATCCATGGTGCGGCGTTGTTGGGCAATGATGTTTGCCACTTGTAGTTGGCGCGCGCGCGCTTCAATCAGCTCGGAACGGCGGCCGGCATCATATTTGACGATGGTGTCCAAGTCTTTTAAGAGGTTGTTGTGGCGCGCCAAAGTCTGTTCGTTGAGGATCAGGGTTTCTTTTGCACGCAATGCGCTCAGATAGAGGCGGCCGATATCGCTGCCCAGCTGCTCTTGGCTTTCGGTGTATTTGTGTTGATAGTATTCTTCGCGGCTGCGGTCGCGGCGGACGGCGGCTTCAATCGCACCCCATGAGTAGATGTTTACGCTGCCGCGCACGCCGATACCGTCATCCATATCGTTGCTGTTGTATTTATTGTGTTGCGCCAGCACTTTCGTGCCGGTCAGGGTAACGACAGGATAATGGCGTGCGCGCGTGGCTTTGGTCGTGCTTTGTGCTGCTTCTTGAGTGGCTTTGGCTTCACGCACAATCGGGTCGCTGATTAAAGCGTCCCTGAGGATGTCTTGCAGGCTGTATGCAGAGGCCGTCTGAAACGGCAGCAGACAGCAGGCGACGGCAACGGCCAATGACAATAAACGGAGCTTTGTGGGGGAAGAATAAATATGCGGCATGATTTTTAACCAAATGATTTATATATTATCGTTGTCCGTATCGGGTATCGCCTGAGGTCATGACCGGGCAAATTTTGAACGAGAACACATACATTTACAAAGCATAAAGCATTTTTTCCAGCTTTTCACAATATTCTGATGAAAGGTCGAGATACATGCCTTAAAGTATATTATTGCAAAGCGCGACTATCGTATCTAATGATTTTAATGTAAAAAATCTATCAAAAAGGCCGTCTGAAAGGATTTCAGACGGCCTTTTTCAACCTTAATCCTTACGTTGCAATACAGC
>NZ_CATNVN010000147.1:0-4551 GCF_951230505.1 uncultured Neisseria sp. | reverse complement strand
CAGATAGTACGGCAAGGCGAGGCAACGCCGTACTGGTTTAAAGTTAATCCACTATAAAATGAAGTTTTGCCCCATCGGTGCAACACCAATATTTTTCAACAAAGGAAACCCCATGCCGTCTGAAAACAATCTTCTTCCTCTACCCGATACCCTGTTGCGCCCCATGGTAGAACAAGCCTTGAGCGAAGATCTGGGCAGGCGAGGTGATATTACGTCCGCAGCCGTTATAGCACCCGATAAAACTGCCAAACTTTTCCTGATCAGTCGTGAGGACGGCGTTATCGCAGGCATGGATTTAGCGCGCCTCGCCTTTCAGACGATGGATCCGTCCGTCCGCTTCCAAGCCGAAATCCGAGACGGGCAAGCCGTCCGCGCAGGTCAGACGCTTGCCGCCGTCGAAGGCAACGCCTGCGCGCTGCTCGCCGCTGAACGCACTGCACTCAATTACCTCACACACTTGAGCGGCATCGCCACCGCCACCGCTCGCGCAGTAGCCGAAGTCGCCGAATACGGTACAGACATCGTGTGCAGCCGCAAAACCATCCCCCTGTTGCGCGTCCTGCAAAAATACGCCGTCAGAGCAGGTGGCGGCGTAAACCACCGTATGGGCTTGGACGATGCCATCCTCATCAAAGACAACCATCTTGCCTATTGTGACAGCATCGCCCAAGCAGTTCGGCAGGCAAAACAGGCGGTCGGACCCTTGACCTGCGTGGAAATCGAAGTGGACACATTGGCACAACTGGACGAAGCCATCGCAGCAGGCGCGGAACGGATTTTGCTGGACAACATGGACGACGAAACCCTGAAAGAAGCGGCAAACCGCTGCCACACGCAAACCGCCCATCCCCACGCCGTCTATTGCGAAGCATCGGGCGGCATCGGCTTTGACCGCCTGAAACGCGTGGCGCAAACCGGCGTGGACGGCATCGCCCTCGGCTATCTGACCCACAGCAGCCGCTCGTTGGACATAGGTTTGGATTTCGTGGCTTAAATTTCGAGTTTGCTATAAAGCAAAGGCCGTCTGAAATATAGACGTTTCATTTTCAAGCAGCCTTTTTGCTTCCAAAGCAGAAGATATAAAAATTATGCAGGTTAGCTTCAACCTTCATATAACATGAAAGAGTAGGGCATAACTAAGCCATCATGTAAAAAGCCGTCTGAAACCCAATGTTCAGACGGCTTTTTACTCTCAAAATGATTAATTGATCATCACCATTTTCCAGTTATCCCAATGCGTATTGTCCGCCCAGGTGCAGGCATATAGGAACGGCTCATCGGGTCGAGGTAGTAGCGGTTGGTCAGGTTGCTGCCCACAAGCTCGGCGGTCAGATTTTTGCCGATTTTGTAGCGCAAATAGGCGTCCCATACGGCAACAGGCTGCCAACGCATGGTATCTGTATCCGCTTGAAGATTATAGTCATTGATACGGTTTAATTGATCATAATATGCCTGCCATACCGTACGGCGGTTTTGATACACACGGCTGTGATAATGGAAGCGGATGCCGCTTTCCAGCTTGTTGTGGAAGAAGCGTCCACCCAAGTCGGCATCAACCGACCAGCGCGGCTGAACCATACTGGCAAGATAACCTTTATCGGTCAAACCGCCGTAATTACATTCGGGAGCAGGAATAAATCCGCCGCCAGTCAAGTAACTGGAATCATGTACACTGGAAACGGCAAAAGATTTGTCGCAGACTTTATTTTTCAGTGTACGCAATACGCCTACGCCACCGAAAAATTTGCCGGTATCAAAGCGCGCCTGCAATTCCACGCCGGTACGGATTTGTTTGTCGAATTGCTCGAATTCAAAATTCTCGTCCCTGTCGATGATATTTTTGGTTTTGTTGCGGAAGTAGTTGATACGTAAATCCGCATTTTTCATTTTCGGAAACAGTCCAGTTAAATCATGAATGTAGCCGACTTCCCAGTTTTTGGCGTGTTCGGGCTGCCAACCGTATCCCATTCGTGCAAATGAACCCGCAGCAGTCGAGAAGCCATAAGTCCCCTCAAATATACTGGGGAAACGTAGGGATTCGGTATAGCGCAGATAGGCTCGGGCATTATCGGTAAAATTGACGGCGGCTGAGAATGCAGGAGCCCATCCGCTGCCACCCTGTTTGTGGGCACGTTGTAGTTCAGCAGGGGTAATCGGGGATCTGTATATTTTGTCGCTACGAGGCATAAATGTATATTTCTGGACTGTGCGCAGACTGTCCGGATCGTTTGGATCGTAGGCAGGATTGACGGTTTGGCTGTGTAAATCGGAAACGGTAAACCAGGGGTTGTCAGCAGGATTCAGACGACCTCTATCGTCTTTACGCCAATAGTATTTCAGCTTATCCAGCCTTGGTCTGTTTTCGTCATTATGGGGAGTGGGATTTAATATTGCCACCCCTCTATCATCAATTACGATACTGTCTCTTGCCGCATTGAATTCGTCATTGTTAACCGCATTCAGATAATCACGATATTCCTGCTCGGTTGCTACACGGGTAAACTGAAATACCTCACCTCGATTGACTTGTAAGGGATTGTTGTATTTGTCAAATCCGGTTTTCAACCGCTCGTTGTCGTCCTGTATCTTGAAGTTGGTATAGCGCGCTCCTGCTGTCAAAGTCAGCCAGCTCATCGGCTGGTAGCGGAAATTGAAACCAAAATTCCATTCTCTGCGCCTACCGTTCCTCGGCTCGCCGAACCTTGTCAGCTCGGTATTGGTAGCCAATTGTGATGCCTCTATTTCTTCCCTGTATTTATCCAAACCATCATGACTTAATTCTTCTGAAAACTCATTACGGGATCTCAATTTTTCATTTTGGAAGTCACCCATCAGAGTCAACGTCAGCTTGTCATGCAGCTTCATGCGGTTGGAAAAATTGAAACCGTTGCGGGTATTGTTGGCATAGTAGGCATTGCCCTCTATGGTATTGAATCGCCCGTTGGTATTCGGAAGCTGTTCAACGACATCTGGTTTTTTCGTGTAACCCAATGCCTCATACATGCGCTTGGTTTCTTCATTGTAGGTATTCCAGCGACTCATCACAGTTTTCCACATCATTAAATTGTCCACCCTGTCTTCATACAGGGCATCGCCGGGTGAGCCGCCTGCTGTATTGGTTTTGGATTTGGTACGAGTCGTCCACAATGACGCATCGAAATCTATCCAACGGCTGCCTTCGGGCTTCCATGAATAATCGATATTGTAGGAACGCTGCTTGACCCATGCCCTCGGCCATTCGGCGATTTTATTCAGATTATCCGGCGTACTGAATAGCGGACCAATGACGCGGGAGGGCATGATTTCGCCGAAAGTAGAGTCGGTGTGGCGCAGACCGAATTTCAAAGTTTGGCGGTTCGGCAGACGAAAGGTGGTTTTACCCAGCCATGATTTATTTTCCAGCGAAGTATTGGTTACCTCTCCTCCCGGATGATAAAAAAGTCCGATACGTGCAATATCGGGTGCGCCCAGCATAGCTTCACTGCCGTAAAATTTTTCTCCTCTTGCCGCAGCATCCGCAATCTGCCTGTTTAATTCATTTACCGTTTCCATCGTCCAAGGACCGATATAGCCGTAGCGCTCCGCCCCTTTTTTACCGGAAAAATAATTGCCTTTACTGCGGTAGGCATAGGCGAGCATGGCATCAAAATTGTCCTGCTTGGTGGCGGCGGCAATGCGGTAGGCTTTATCCTCACCAAATTTATTGCGTCCGCTAAAACGTTGGCTGACTCGGTCGGTATCGTCCAACATTGCCCGCCAAATACCGCCGAGTGCGACGGTAGGATCATCCAATGTCCGATAATCGACTGATTTTTCATAGACATTGGTACGCTGCTTGATGGAATTATTGGCAGCCTCCGCCTTAATTTCAAATCCGTATTTCTGCCCTTCGGGGACAATATCGTCGGCATCGATGGTCTTCAGGGCGACGGAGCCGCCTATGCCGCTTTTCATATCACGGCTGAACGAGGGACCTTTTTCAATGGAAACGCTGCTGATGATGTTGGGGTCGACGTAGTTGTGGTTGTTTGCGCCTGCGTAGCCGCGCCAGACGGTAATCGCCTGCTCCATGCCGTCGATGGTAACGGGAATCCGTCCCTGTCCCTGTACGCCGCGTATATTGGGATCCAGCGCGCCGCTGTACACGCCGGACATACCGCTCAAAAGGTCGGATATGGTGTTGCCTTTGAAGGTTTCGACTTCGTTTTTGCCTTTGTAAAGATTGACGATTTCGCGGGTATAGACGCGGTTTTTACCGATTTCGTCTTTATTGCGTGTGCCTTTGACAGTGATGGTATCGAGAATAACTGTCGAATTATCTGCAGCATAAACGGTAGGTGCAAAACCAATGGCGGCGATGCAGGCGGAGAGGGTGGTAACTTTGATCGGTTGCATAGAATGTATCCATATAACTTGATTGGTAAGGCCGTCTGAACAAGACAGACCGAATAGATGCGATTGCACTCTGACTAAAATAATACAAATAAGTTTGATTATTATTTATAATTTTATGAAATTCTAACTAATTTTTAATAATATGGAAATGTTTTT
>NZ_CATNVN010000146.1:0-4563 GCF_951230505.1 uncultured Neisseria sp. | reverse complement strand
TTTCTTCAAACTTGCTGTCGGCAGCTTCGGCATTCACTTCGCGCACTTCGACTTTGCTGCCGTCGTGTTTGTTGTTGCGGCGTGGATTTTGACGGCGGCTGTTTGAACGGCGGTTACTGTTTTGGCTGCGGTTGGTTGTAGTGCGTTTTTCGGCAGGCTCTTGAGCAACTGCGGCAGGTGCAGGCTCACCGCCGAAAATGCGTTTCAACCAAGCTTTGAAGCTGTCCCACCAAGAGGCTTTTTTCTCAGGGGCGACAGTCGGTGCAGGCTGTGTATGGCGCACGCCTTTGACAGCTGGCTCAGGACGGGAAGCTTTGGCTTTTTCGCTGCCGAAAGGTTTGGCAGACTCGTCTTCTTCCGGCTCGGCAACGCGTTTGTAGCTCGGTTCGCCATCTTCTTCTACGTCATCAATGCGGATGCGGTTGATTTCGTAGTGCGGATTTTCCAAATGGATGTTTGGAATCAGGACGACGTTGACATCCAAGCGCTCCTCCATCGCAAACAGCTCGGCGCGTTTTTCGTTCAACAGGAAGGTGGCAACATCGACAGGCACTTGTGCATGCACTTCGCCGGTGTTGTCTTTCATTGCTTCTTCTTGAATGATGCGCAAAACGTGCAGGGCGGTGGATTCGATGCCGCGGATGACGCCGGTGCCGGCACAGCGCGGACACGCAACATGGCTGCTTTCGCCCAGAGCCGGTTTCAAACGTTGGCGGCTCAATTCCAAAAGGCCGAAGCGGGACAGTTTGCCCATTTGCACGCGTGCGCGGTCTTTTTTGAGCGCGTCACGCAGGACGTTTTCAACATCGCGTTGGTGTTTCGGATTTTCCATGTCGATGAAGTCGATGACGACCAAACCGCCTAAGTCGCGCAGGCGCATTTGACGGGCAACCTCTTCGGCGGCTTCCATATTGGTTTTGAACGCGGTGTCTTCAATGTCAGAGCCGCGTGTAGCACGCGCAGAGTTGACGTCGATGGAAACCAGGGCTTCGGTGTGGTCGATCACAATCGCGCCACCTGACGGCAGGCTGACGCTGCGTGAGAACGCGCTTTCGATTTGGTGTTCGATTTGGAAACGGGAGAACAGCGGCGTGTGGTCTTGATAGAGTTTCAGACGGCCTACATTGCTCGGCATGACATAGCTCATAAACTCGGCAACTTGGTCGTAAACCTCTTGATTATCCACCAAAATCTCGCCGATGTCGGGACGGAAATAGTCGCGAATCGCACGAATCAGCAGTGAGCTTTCCATAAAGAGCAAGTAAGGGTCATGGTGTGCTTTTCCTGCTTCTTCAATGGCTTGCCAGAGTTGTTTGAGGTAGTTCAAGTCCCATTCCAACTCTTCCGCGCTGCGGCCGATGCCGGCGGTGCGGGCAATGATGCTCATGCCGTTTGGAATGTCGAGTTCGGCCATGGCGGCTTTGAGTTCTTGGCGTTCTTCGCCTTCGATACGGCGGGATACGCCGCCGCCGCGCGGATTGTTGGGCATCAATACCAGATAGCGGCCGGCCAGGCTGATGAAGGTGGTCAGTGCCGCGCCTTTGTTGCCGCGCTCGTCTTTTTCGACTTGGACGATAACTTCCATGCCTTCTTTGAGCACGTCCTGAATACGCGCCCTGCCGCCTTCGTAGTCGCGGAAATACGAACGCGACACTTCCTTAAACGGCAAAAAGCCGTGGCGGTCGGTTCCGTAATCGACGAAACACGCTTCCAGCGACGGCTCGATGCGGGTAATGATACCTTTGTAGATATTGCCTTTACGCTGTTCTTTGCCCAGCGTTTCGATGTCCAAGTCCAAAAGGTTTTGGCCATCGACAATGGCAACGCGCAGCTCTTCGGCCTGCGTTGCGTTGAATAACATTCTTTTCATAGTCACCTCGTGAACAGCGGCCGTTTGATTTGTGAATATCTTTTTCAGACGGCCTGTCTGTCCGGTTGGCACTCTGCAAAGGCAAGATGGGGGAACCCCTGTGTAACCAGTTTTTGATTTGAAATCCGCAAGGTTGCATGCTTGAACTCAAGCCATGTGCGGACGGATTCGGATAAAGAAGGAAATAAAGAACAATGCGGCGGAAAGGTTGATGGTTCCGCTGCCGTCCGAATGCTGATGTTTCGGACAAAATGAAGGCAGCCTACATCTTCTTATTATCGTAGCGCCGGTAATTTCGGACGGTGCTGCGCGGACTGCGTCTTACGCCCGGCCGGACGGCAGGTTCAATTCAAACTTAATTACGGGATTGCGTTTGCCGGCTTTGAACAAACACAAGGAAATGCTTTGCGGAGTGCGTTTTTAATATAAAATCTCGTTTTAACAATAAATCCGTTTCAGACGGCCTGCGACGGCAGGTTCGGGTCCCGAAACGGACGTTTGGGATTATAGAGAAAATGCACGCAATACGCAAAGATTCAGTCAGCCTGATTGCCGTTGCCGAACACGAGGAAGGCCAACGCCTTGATAACTATCTGATAAAAATCCTCAAAGGCGTCCCGAAAAGCCATATCCACCGCATCATCCGCGCCGGCGAAGTGCGGCTGAACAAAAAACGCTGCAAACCCGACAACCGCATTCAGGCAGGTGATACCGTCCGCATTCCGCCGATACGCACCGCCGAAAAACAAAGGCCGTCTGAAAGTCAGGCCGCGCCCGCGCGCGAGTTTGACATCGTTTACGAAGACGATGCGCTTTTGGTCATCAACAAACCGTCCGGCGTTGCCGTCCACGGCGGCAGCGGCGTGAGCTTCGGCGTCATCGAACAAATCCGCCGCGCCCGTCCCGAAGCGCGTTATCTCGAACTCGTCCACCGCCTCGACAAAGATACCAGCGGCCTTTTGATGATAGCCAAAAAACGCAGCGCCTTGGTAAAACTGCACGAAGCCATCCGCAACGACCATCCGAAAAAAATCTATCTCGCGCTGGGTGTCGGCAGGCTGCCGAACGACCGCTTCCACGTCAAGCTCCCCCTGTTCAAATACACCGGCGCACAAGGCGAAAAAATGGTGCGCGTCAGCGAAGACGGCCAATCCGCCCACACCATTTTCCGCGTGTTAAACCGTTTTTCAGACGGCCTTTTGCACCAAGTCGGCCTGTCCGACCTGACCCTTGTCGAAGCCACCCTAAAAACCGGTCGCACCCACCAAATCCGCGTCCATCTGCAATCGCAAGACTGCCCCATTGCCGGCGACGAACGCTACGGCGACTATCAAGCCAACAAACGTCTGCAGAAACTCGGTTTGAAAAGAATGTTCCTGCACGCCTCCGAGCTGCACCTTGCCCATCCGCTGACCGGCGAAAAACTGATCCTGAAAGCCTCCCTGCCGCAAGAATTGGCGCAATTCATTGTAATGTTGGAAAATCAGGAAAAGGCCGTCTGAAATCAAATAGATTTACTTAACCCAAAATAAGGAAACGTCATGTCTAAATTTTATCTTCTATTAGCATTAATTTTAGCTGGTTGTACAACTGCATCGGGAATCCAAATCGTTGAAAAGGGCAACTCGGGTTTTGATACAGCAATCATTTACAAAGGCAAAGAAACTATTTTAGATGTTAATGAAAATAATGAACAAGAATATCGCATATTCCACCAAGGAGCATCAGGATTTACTCCTTCAACTGCTGTGAGACACAGTGCCGAAAAAAGAGCACAGGCTTTCTGCAAACAAAAAAATAAAAGTATGAAAGCAATTAGAGAAAGAGCATCTACTCCTCCTCACATCTTAGGGAATTGGCCTAGGATTGAAATTATTTTTATCTGCACAGAGACAAAACAAGTAGATATTGATAATTCAAGCAACAACAAAAAATATGATCAATTAGTAAATTTAAAGAAATTATTAGATCAAGGTATTCTTTCCGAACAAGAATTCAATCAAGAAAAAGTTAAAATATTAAGTAACCCATAGTTCTATTCGTGTATTTTGGTGAATTCAGCCACACCAAAATACACTTTTAAAATAATAAGTTATTCAAGGCCGTCTGAAAGGAAACCCATGAAACCCAAACTCATCATTTTCGACTGGGACGGCACGCTTGCCGACACCACCAACCCCATCATCCACACCTTCCAGCAAAGCTTTGCCGATTGCGGCCTACCCGTTCCCGAAGCCGACCAAATCCGCCCGCTCATCGGATACAGCCTCTCCGGCATCATCCGCCGCCTTGCCCACAACGTCAGCGAACACGTTCAGGAAACCCTGATTGAGACCTATGCCGCGCACTACCTAAATCCCAACAACCACAACATGACTCTGTTCCCCGAAGCCCTGCCCTGCCTGCAACGCTTGAAGCAACAAGGCTATTGGCTTGCCGTAGCGACCGGAAAAGGCCGCAGCGGACTGGATAGGTCCATCGAGCAAACCGACACCCAAGCCTTTTGGCTGGAAACCGCCTGCGCCAGCGAATATCCGTCCAAACCCGCGCCCGACATGGTACTCGCCCTCTGCGACCGACTGAGTGTTGAACCGGAAGAGGCCGTCGTCGTCGGCGACACCACCCACGACCTAGAAATGGCCGCCAACGCCAAAATCCGCGCCATCGCCGTCACCACCGGCGCACATACTGCC
>NZ_CATNVN010000145.1:0-4580 GCF_951230505.1 uncultured Neisseria sp. | reverse complement strand
GTTAATGCTGCCCTTATCCTTATTTAATATGATTTGGACAGAAGCTAGAGAGTAAGCCTCAGCCTTTGAGGTATCAAATTTATCTTCATAAAAGGTTTCCGCATTTGCTCCACTTGCTGATGCATTTTCAGAATCAGAACATTCTGCATAGATATAATGGATATCCATAGCAGTGATGCCTTTAATCAACAGCTGCGGATTACCCCATGAGCCGTCATCAGATAATTGGAAACGGAATAAGCTGCGCTCTTTGCTCTCTTCGCCAAGCGTACCAACGGCGTAGGCAATCATTTCATGTTTCATGATGGCGATACTGCCGTTTTGATCAGAGTCGGTAATTTTTAAATTCAAAGCCGATTTTGCCGTATCCAAATCTTTAATTTTTGTGTGAGGTTTGGCAATACGGGAGCAGCTGCTGACAATGGCAGTTTTTGCAGTAGATTTTTCCTTGTCGATGTCGATACCGTATTGAAACAGCAGGGCTGGGCCGATTTGAGTAAAGCCGGGATAGCTTAAATTGATTTCTTTAACCGGTAACAGCTTATTAACACCGGCTGTTTTCAAGGCATATTCAGCTGAGCTTTTGTCTTCTATCACTGCAGAGGCAGGAAAATTCGACATATTGAAGCAGCCGAAATTACCTGCCATACGCGCATCACGGACGATCATATTGGCGGTGTTACGCAAATCTTGTTGGATACCGATACGGGTGTTGGCAGATTTGTTCAATCCGCGTGCAGTAAAGTAGGTGGAGCTGACAGCCATTAAGACGATCATGCTGAGCAGGCTGGCAACCAGAAATTCAAGGATGCTGAAACCGCGCATAGCAGTTTTATTGGAAATATGGTTGAGTAAGCGTTTATTGTTCATTGTTAGTCTCTTACGCGTGATTGGTAGGTATAGACAACGTGATGCCCCGATGTGTTGAGATTTTTTGCGCTATTTTCTTCTTCGACATCTTGCAACCATAAAACTTTAACGATGGTTGTGTCGCCTTTGCCATCGCAGTTTGCTTGGAAGCCATTTTCGTAAGTCGGCTCTGCACCGGAAGAATCTTTGCAGATGGTTGAGAACACTTGGGCTTCGGGAAGGGCTTTGGCTAAGTCGGCCTTAAACTGTGCAATTTGAGCCTGTGCAAGTTGGGCTTTGCTCATTTTGACTTCAAATTTTCCAGTTTGTTTAGAGTCGGATTTTAGATAGGCATCATAGGATTTTTTATAACGGGAGGTTTTTTCCCCTGTAGTATCGGTTTCTTCAGAGAGCGTTGGGTTAATGAGCATGCCTTCAATCAGATTTTGCGTAATTTGGGCGACGGTGGTTTGATTTTCAGACTCGCGCACGTTGGATACGGTACGCAGTTGGATAGCCAGAAGGGCAAGCACACCGATGGCAAGGACAAACATGGCAATCAAAACTTCAATCAGGGTCATGCCTGATTGAAGTTTTGGGGTAAAGCTTGTTGGACTTGTTTTCAGACGGCCTTTAAATGATCTGAGATGAGTAGGATTAGTAATGTTCATAAGATACCGTTGTTATTATTTGGAAGTGTATTCGCACATTTTGCGATCATCGTTTTTAGCACAGATTTCGACATGCCCATTGCCATTGATTAAAAGTACGGTAGCACGGGCTTTCTTGGTTTCAGCATCGGTGGCGGATTCATCCGTTAGGCTGATTTTGATATGGCCGTCTGAAAATTGATAATTCTTGCCATCGGTTGAATGTTCAAATGTACCATTGGGCAGGAATTTCCACCAGACTTCTTTTGGAGCCGAAGAGGAGAGGGCAGAACGGTCATTGCTGCTAGGGATATAGTTGAAGCTGTATTTCACTTTTTCAGTGTCGCCATTGAGAATAATGGAGCGGACGGATAAATCGACTGTATCGTTTTTATAGTTGGAATCTCCGTTTTTATCGGCGTAGGCCAACATACCATTACCGGCATATTTGGAATCGCAACCATTATTGGGCGAGCCATCGGATTTGATTTTGACCGGGCAGATGTAAACGGGAAGATTGAGACGGACGGCCTCATTTCGCGCGAAGCGCAGCAGATTGGCAATTTGCTCTGCTTGCGATGCTGCACGTCTGGAGGCAATCCATTGATTCATATTGGGAAGTGCGATGACGGCCATTACTGCTGCAATAGTAATGACGATCAGCAACTCAATTAGGGTGAAGCCTTTTTGTGTCTGATACATGAGTGATTTTTGGTAGTAATGTGTTGGGTAACTGACGTTTTCGCTTTTGCATTTGCTCGTAGCAATGCTTTTGCTTTTATTAGATTTATTTTAAACGATTTTGTAATGCGTGACTAATGAAATATGAAATTCGGTTAGTTTTTAAGACAATCTGTCTCAATCTTCCATCAACATAGATTCTGGAACATAGGCAGCATTATCAAATTTGGTAAATTGACCCATCCAAGTGAGGAATACTTTCCCGACTGGACCGTTACGGTGTTTGCCGATAATACATTCCGCCAAGCCTTTTGCGGGTGATTCTGAGTTGTAGTATTCATCACGATACATGAACATAATCAAGTCGGCATCTTGTTCGATTGCGCCGGACTCACGCAAGTCGGACATCATCGGGCGTTTGTCGGTACGCTGCTCAACTGTACGGCTCAACTGCGACAGGGCAATGACGGGAACTTGCAACTCTTTCGCCAATGCTTTGAGGGAGCGCGAAATTTCGCCAAGCTCGGAAGCACGGTTGTCAGAACGGCCGGAGCCTGACATTAATTGCAAGTAGTCGATGACGATCAAGCCCAATTTACCGTTGAACTGGCGAGCAAGACGACGGGCGCGGGCGCGCAGTTCTAGCGCGGTCAAGCCCGGCGTTTCATCGATATACATGGGTGCATCGGAGAGTTTAACGACCGCTTCGTTCAGACGGCCCCAGTGTTCGTCTTGCAATCTGCCGGTTTTTAAAACGCTTTGATCCAAACGTCCTACCGAACCCAGCATACGCATAACCAGCTGCGCACCACCCATCTCCATCGAGAATACGGCGACAGGCAGCTTGCCCTCTACGGCAACGTGTTCCGCAATGTTGATCGAAAAGGCAGTTTTACCCATGGAAGGACGGCCTGCGACGATGATCAAATCGCCCGGTTGAAGGCCTGATGTTTTTTTGTCGAGGTCGATAAAACCAGTCGATATGCCGGTTACTTCATCAGGATTGTCACGCGAATAAAGCATATCGATGCGCTCGACTACTTCTTTCAAAAGGTCGGGCATCTCAAGGAAGCCTTGTTTGGATTTGGCGGTACTTTCGGCGATTTGGAATACTTTATTTTCCGCCTCGTCCAAAAGCTGGCCTGCATCACGCCCTTGCGGATTGTATGCGCTGCGTGCAATTTCTGTACCGACTTCGGCAAGCTGGCGCATGATGGAACGCTCGCGCACAATTTCGGCGTAGCGGCGGATATTGGCTGCGGATGGTGTGTTTTGCGCCAGCGTAATCAGATAGTTGAATCCGCCTGCCGCTTCCAATTCTTCATTGCGTTCCAAACTTTCTTGAACGGTAATGACGTCGGCAGGGCGGCTTTCGTTAATCAGGTTGGCAATGGCACGAAAAATCAGGCGGTGTTCGTGGCGGTAAAAATCCTCGCCGGAAACGACATCGGCAATACGGTCCCAAGCAGAATTTTCCAGCATCAGGCCGCCCAATACGGATTGCTCCGCTTCGGTGGAATGTGGCGGCAGTGACAATGCGCTGATTTCACGGTCTTCAGACGGCATATCGGAATAATTGCTCATGACGGGCATCTCTGGCTGGAAAATTGCAATCCACTATTATAGCGCAGTGTAAGTTCAATTGGTTTGTTTAGGCTAAAGCAGGTAAAATAGCAATGTTGTCGATTTGACAACACACACTACCAAAATATAAATATCAATAATTAGGAGCATAAAAATGGAACACAAGCTGCCACAATTGCCTTATGAACTGGATGCGTTGTCCCCTCATCTGACCAAAGAGACTTTGGAGTTCCACTACGGCAAACACCATCAAACTTACATCACCAATTTGAACAATCAAATCAAAGGCACTGAGTTTGAAGAAATGCCTTTGGAAGAAATCGTGAAAAAATCTTCCGGCGGTATGTTCAACAACGCTGCCCAAACTTGGAACCACACTTTCTACTGGCTGAGCTTTACCCCTAAAGGCCAAGGCAAACCTGCCGGCGAATTGGCTGCAGCCATCGATGCCAAATGGGGCAGCTTCGAGAAATTCCAAGAAGCGTTCAATGCCTGCGCGGCCGGTACTTTTGGCTCAGGTTGGGCATGGTTGGTGAAAACGCCTGCCGGTGAATTGGATCTGGTTTCTACTTCCAATGCAGGTACTCCGCTGACTACTGAAAACACTCCGCTGTTGACTTGCGACGTATGGGAACACGCCTACTACATCGACTACCGCAACAGCCGTCCTAATTACCTGAAAGGTTTCTGGGAAATTGTTAACTGGGATGAAGTTGCCAAACGCTTCGCCGCATAAAACGATATGAGTGAAAAGGCCGTCTGAAAATTTTTCAGACGGCCAGAGGGCTTGGAGCGATTCGCAGTACTGGGATTGGG
>NZ_CATNVN010000144.1:0-4618 GCF_951230505.1 uncultured Neisseria sp. | reverse complement strand
CCTTTTCGATTTTGACTATCCATGATGACCATTCCCATCCAAAGCATCAGCCGCCTGTTGCCGCAAACCCAATGCCGTGAGTGCGGCTATGAAGGCTGCTTACCCTATGCGCGCGCCCTGTCGGCAGGAGAAGCGCCGGTAAACCTGTGCGCGCCGGGTGGGGAGACCGTCATGAAAGACATTGCCGACCTATTGGGCAAGCCCTACCTCGCTCCGGCAAAAACACAAATCAAAGCCGTAGCCCTGATTGACGAAGCCGTCTGCATCGGCTGTACCGCCTGCATCCGCGCCTGCCCTGTCGATGCCATTATGGGCGCATCCAAACTGATGCACACCGTCATCAGCGACGAATGCACCGGCTGCGGCTTGTGCGTTACCCCCTGTCCCGTCGACTGCATCGACATGGTTCCCGTATCGCAGCCCTTCCTGCCGTCCGCACGCCGTTTCAGCACCTCTACCGAACCGCGCTTTGCTGCCGCCGAACATGCTCAAAGCCGTTTTGAACGCCATACCGCACGCAAACAGCGCGACGATGCCGAACGCAAAGCCCTGCTGGCGCAACGCGAAGCCGCCGTCAAAGTCAAACAGGCCGCACAGGCACAAACCCAAACAGCCGCGCCAAGCGCCGCATTCAACCCCATGGATTTGATTGCCAAAGCCATGGCCAAAGCGCAATCGCAGCAGGACAAACTCGTCTCCTCCGACAACCGAGAAGACTTCAAAGCGCGCCAAATCGAAGAAGCCAAAGAACGCGCTGAACTGCGCCGCGCCCAACGTGATGCCAAATACGGCAACGAGGCTGAAAAAGCCGCCGCCATCGAATTTCTGCGCCGCTACAAAGCCGAGCAGGAAGCGGCCAAAGAAGCCCGCTGATTTCCAAAACAACAAACCATTCCGACCGCATCAGGCCATCTGAAAACATTGCACGAAAACCAATAACTTTATGACCACACAAGAATTTCCACACCAGCATACCGCCCATTGCGAAAGCGGTGTGATGTCCACCCTGCTCAAATACCATGGCCACAATTTAGACGAAGCCATGATTTTCGGCATTGCCCACGCGCTGACATTTGTCTGGATGCCGCTGATCAAATTAAACGGCATGCCGCTGGTTTCTTACCGTACCGCGCCGCGCAGCATCATCAAAAACACCTGCAAGGCATTGGGGCTGAAATTGTCTGTCCGCAAATTTTCCGACGCACAAAGAGGACAAGCCGCATTGGATGCCGCGCTATCCTCAGGCAAACTGGCCGGTTTGCAAACCTCCGTCTTTTGGCTGCCCTACTTCCCGCCGCAAATGCGTTTCCATTTCAACGCACACAATCTCTTGGTGTACGGCAAAGACGGCAACGACTACCTGATCAGCGACCCCGTATTTGAAACCGTACAACGCTGCGCCGCCGAAGATTTGCAACGGGCGCGCTTTGCCAAAGGCGTATTGGCGGCAAAAGGCATGATGTACACATTAGAAGACAACAGGCCGTCTGAAAAAATCATGGCAGACTTGCCCGCTATTATCCGCAAAGCCATACGCAAAAACGCCAAACATATGCTCGCGCCGGTCTTTTTCATCGGTGTAAAAGGCATCCGCACGCTGGCCAAAAAAATCGAATCCCTGCCTGCCAAACAAAACGACAAATACCAAAAACTGTTTCTCGGCCATTTGGTGCGGATGCAGGAAGAAATCGGTACCGGCGGAGCAGGTTTCCGCTATATCTACGCCTACTTCCTCGAACAAGCCGCCCATATCTGCAACGAACCTACATTTCAGACGGCCTCAGAACAAATGACCGCCATCGGAGACCAATGGCGTCAATTCGCAGCCATGTGCGTGAAGCAGTGCAAAAAACCGTCTGAAAACGGCTGCCGCAACATTGCTGAATTTCTGCGCAAAATTGCAGATAATGAAGAAGCATTGTGGCTCGGATTATTGAAATAATCAGGATTTATTCGATCCCGATTAATCTACCGTGGATTATTTTGATATTCAGGCCGTCTGAAAACTAAAAGAAATTAAAAATGCGTTACCTAGCTACTGTCTTATTCTTGTGTTCCGTCTTAACCCACGCCGCGCCGCCGGACGGCTTTGCTTTGATTCATGATGCCGACGGACACACCAACTTGCGCAAAAGACCCGATTTGAATGCCAAAGTCTTGGCAAAAATTCCCAACGGTACGCCGTTGGAATGTATAGAAGAACTCAGTGAAAACAGGTCGGACTTCTGTTTTGTTCAACTACAACAGGCAAACGCCGATGATTCCGGCTTTATCCATTACAGCCGTCTGATATTTCCCGCTTCCGACAAAAACTTCGTCCGCCTGCGCGAACAATCTGGTCATGACGATACACTGACTTTGTCCGGCAACGGTCAAAAGGTACATATCGCTGCCCGCCGCATCCATCCAAAACGCAGCAACTTCTCGGGCATCAGCAAAGACAAATACACCGCGCGACTCTATCAAGGCAAACCGTTCTATGGCGTGGACTCTATCATTCCCAAAAGTGTATTCGCGCTTGAAAGCATCACGCTAAACGGTCAAGCGGTCCCCGCTGCCGAACTGCAAGGACTGTTCTCGCCTGATTTTGCTGCTACTGCACGCGGCAGCAATGTATATCAAGGCTGGGAAGCTTATTACCGCGGCAATGATAAGACGCTTTATCTGTTCGGCAGACAAGGTTCGGACGGCAATCCTTTCGGCGTCTGCTTTATATTTAAGGACGGCAAATTCCAGCGCCGTTATTTATGGGGTGCTGCGATTTAAATATCGCTCGAAAGGCCGTCTGAAACCATGATTCAAATCCAATCCCTCTCACACCGTTATCCCAAAGCCGAAACCGCTGCGCTGGATAATGTGTCGTTCGACATTGCCGACGGCGAATGTTTGGGGCTGCTCGGTCACAACGGTGCGGGGAAAACAACGCTGATGTCGCTTTTGGCCGGCTTGCAGGAAGTGCGGCGGGGCGAAATTTTGTTTGACGGCAAGCCGTTGCGCCTGTTAAGCCGCAGCGAGCGGCAGAAAATCGGTTTGGTGCCGCAGGATTTCGCGTTTTATCCGCAGCTTTCAGTGTGGGACAACCTGCTGTTTTTCGCCTCGCTTTACAAAGTGCGCGACAAAGGCCGTCTGAATGCGCTTCTAGAACAGACCGACCTGACCGCCCACAAAAACAAGGCGGCAAAGCATCTTTCGGGTGGGCTTAAACGTCGTCTGAATTTTGCCATCGGACTGATTAACACGCCGCAACTGGTGTTCCTCGACGAAATCACGGTCGGCATCGACCCGCAGTCGCGCCGCTTTATCCTCGATAGCGTGGCGGATTTGACGCGTCAGGGGGTAACGGTGGTTTACACCTCGCACTATCTGTCGGAAATCGAGCAGCTTTGCGACAAAATCGCGCTGCTGCAACACGGCAAGCTGGTGTACCACGGCGGTTTGGACGAGCTTCTAAGCACGCAAACCGGTGTCGTGCGTTTTACCATCGAACCGCCGCTGCCGCCTCAAACGCTGGCCGCCTTAGGTGCCAAACAAGTGGACAGCCGCGGTATGATGGAAACCACACACGATGCCGCCGCCGTTTACGCCGCCCTGCAACAAAGCGGCGCACAAATCCGCTACTTCCAGCAGGGACACGGTTCGCTAGAAACGTTTTACCTTGATTTCCTGCGCAAAGACGAACCGGCAACAGATAAGCAAAATCCACAATGACGATTTCCTCCCCCCTCAAAGAACTCAAACTGCTCTGCCGAGACCTGCACGGTTTGGCCGTGTTGTTTGTGATGCCCATCGCCTTCATGCTGATTATGTCGTTGGCGCTGAGCCGCGACCAAGACCCACACACCGACAGCCGTATTGCGCTGGTTGGCATAGCAAACGATAGTATCAATACCGCGCTGGCCACCGCGCTGGAAAAAGAGCAAATCCATGTCACACTGATGCCGTCTGAAAAACTGACCGACGCGCAAAACGGCCTGCACGACAAGCGTTTCCAACTGGTGCTGCACAACCCGAACTCCGCTTCCGGAAAAATCGCCGACGACAAAGCCCTGCAAATCTATGTACCGCCCGATACCGAGCCTTCATGGCTGGCGGCTGTCAAAGGTGTTTTGCAGCAGCACTACACTGAAACGCGGCTGGACGCTTATTTCGACAACAACGATGGCATCAAAATTGACAATAAAAAACTGCCCCGCTCCATCCGCAAAGACATCCAGAAAAAAGTGGATGGAAAAAACGACGAACAATTCACCGCCGTGCGCAGTTTTTTAGATAAAAAAATGCTGGAAGAGCATTACCTGAGCGCAGGCAGCGGCACAGTGGAAAAACCCAACGCCGTACAGCACAGCGTACCCGCATGGCTGATTTTCGGTATGTTTTTCATCATGATACCGCTATCGAACGTCATGGCGCTGGAACGCCAGACCAACACCATTACCCGCCTGCGCCTCGCCCGCGCTTCCGCATCCGGCCTGATTGTGGCGAAACTTATCCCCTATTTCCTGATTAACCAGCTTCAGTTTGTCGGAATGTTGCTGCTCGGCCGCTACCTGCTGCCCGAAATCGGCGTACCCGCCCTCATACTCAACGGCAGCCTTGTTCCCTACGCGTTGCTGTCCGC
>NZ_CATNVN010000143.1:0-4743 GCF_951230505.1 uncultured Neisseria sp. | reverse complement strand
ACATCATCGACGGTATGGGCAAACCTGTTGACGGCGTGATGCGTCCTGACGGTTTTGATATTACCGTTGCCTCCGAAGTGATGGCGGTATTCTGTCTTGCCAAAGACATCAGTGATTTGAAAGAGCGTTTGGGCAACATCCTTGTCGCTTACGCTAAAGACGGCAGCCCAGTTTACGCCAAAGATTTGAAAGCGAATGGCGCGATGGCGGCATTGCTTAAAGATGCGATTAAGCCTAACTTGGTACAAACCATTGAAGGCACTCCGGCCTTTGTACACGGCGGCCCGTTCGCCAACATCGCCCACGGTTGTAACTCTGTAACGGCCACCCGACTGGCGAAACACCTTGCTGATTATGCCGTAACCGAAGCAGGCTTCGGCGCGGATTTGGGCGCGGAAAAATTCTGCGACATTAAATGCCGTCTGGCTGACTTGAAACCTGATGCGGCTGTTGTCGTCGCCACCGTCCGCGCTTTGAAATACAACGGCGGCGTAGAACGTGCCAACCTCGGCGAAGAAAACCTCGACGCTTTGGCAAAAGGTCTGCCTAATCTCTTGAAACACATTTCCAACCTGAAAAACGTATTCGGCCTGCCTGTGGTGGTTGCCATCAACCGCTTCGTGTCCGACTCTGATGCAGAATTGGCCATGATTGAAAAAGCCTGTGCGGAACACGGCGTCGAAGTTTCCTTGACCGAAGTGTGGGGTAAAGGCGGTGCGGGTGGTGCAGACTTGGCGCACAAAGTCGTCAACGCCATCGAAAATCAACCGAATAACTTCGGCTTCGCCTACGATGTCGAATTGAGCATTAAAGATAAAATCCGTGCGATTGCCCAAAAAGTGTACGGCGCGGAAGATGTTGATTTCAGCGCTGAAGCGTCTGCCGAAATCGCTTCACTGGAAAAACTGGGCTTGGACAAAATGCCGATCTGCATGGCGAAAACCCAATACTCTTTGAGCGACAACGCCAAACTGTTGGGCTGCCCCGAAGGCTTCCGTATTACCGTGCGCGGTATCACTGTTTCCGCAGGCGCAGGTTTCATCGTTGCGTTGTGCGGCAATATGATGAAAATGCCGGGTCTGCCGAAAGTTCCGGCTGCCGAGAAAATTGATGTGGACGCAGAAGGCGTGATTCACGGCTTGTTCTGATTTAGATTGATATTGAAATAGACAAAGGCCGTCTGAAACTTAGGTTTCAGACGGCCTTTTATAATTTAAGTGAATTTCAACCGGCTTTTTAAGAAATTGAAGAACTTGTCTATCATGCCGAACATTGTATTGCGGTCTTCGCCAAACAATGAAATGCTGCGGTCTTTGCTGATTCTGTCATAGGCGGCAAAAATGGTTTTCAGCTCTTCAGTGGTCAAGCGCAGTTGCTTTTCGTACAAGATGCGGCTTAAGAGCGTTACTTCCGTCGCGTTCAAATCAGGGAAGAGATGACTGATCCACAACTCCATGGTGTATTGGACGGATCTGTTGATTTTGTCTCTTTTTTTGCTTTCTTGAGTTGTGTGTATCCTGTATGACAGCAAAGGCTCGGGCAGGTTGGCAAAGGTTTTGCCATGTAGGGCGCATTGCACCCACATATGGAAATCGGGCGCGGTCTCTGTCGCAGTGTAGTTTATCCCGAGATTTTTAATGCTGTCGTGCCGCCACATGGTGGTGGGGTTGAACATGTTTTGGGCGGCAAAGGAGAGAAAGGCTTTAATGTCTTTGTCGAGCAGGGGGAGGTCGCTTAAAACGGGTTCTCTTCCGGTTTGGTCATCAAAAAAGATGGTGGCTTGGCTGCCGACAATATCGATTTCGGGATGGCTGTCTAAAAACTGAATCTGTTTTTCAAAACGATCCAAGGCGCAAATATCGTCCGCGTCCATTCGTGCCACATATTCGACCTCTACGTCTTTGAGCATATCCATGGCAAATTGGCAGGCAAACGGCTCGCCCTTGTTTTCCGGAAGGTGGAAAACCTGCAAACGTGAATCTTTAGCTGCGTAAGCTTCGAGGATTTCGCCGGTTTTATCTGTTGAAGCATCATTGATGGCGATGACGAAAAAGTCGCGGAATGTTTGATTCAATACCGAATCCAAGCATTCGGGCAAATAAGCTTCGGCGCAATAGGCCGGCAAAATAACGGCGAGTTTCATGTTTGCTTTCGATGTGTTTTGATGTGTGGTCGGTGGAAGATTTTACTATAAATTTCCCAAAAGCTAAGGCCGTCTGAAACCTTATTGCCAAGTTTTCAGACGGCCTTAGTGTGAATCCGATATACGGATTATTTAACGATTTGGTTCAATTCGCCTTTTGCGTATTTGGTTGCCATTTTTTCCAAAGAAATCGGTTTGATTTTGTCGGCTTGGCCTTCGCAACCGAATGCGAGGTAGCGGTCAAGACAGATTTGTTTCATGGCTTCGACGGTTTTGCTCAAGTATTTGCGCGGGTCGAATTCGGATGGGTTTTCTGCCATGAAGCGGCGGATGGCGCCGGTAGAGGCGAGGCGCAAGTCGGTATCGATGTTGACTTTGCGGACACCGTGTTTGATGCCTTCGACGATTTCTTCTACGGGTACGCCGTAGGTTTCACCGATTTTGCCGCCGTGTTCGTTGATGACTTTCAGCCATTCTTGCGGAACGGAGCTGGAGCCGTGCATTACGATGTGGGTGTTGGGCAGGGCTTGGTGGATTTCTTTGATGCGGTCGATACGCAATACGTCGCCTGTGGGCGGACGGGTGAATTTGTATGCGCCGTGGCTGGTACCGACGGCAATAGCCAATGCGTCAACGCCGGTATCTTTAACGAAACGTACGGCATCTTCAACGCTGGTCAACATTTGGTCGTGGGAAAGTTTGCCCACTGCGCCGACGCCGTCTTCTTCGCCGGCTTCGCCGGTTTCGAGGTTGCCCAATACGCCGATTTCGCCTTCGACGGACACGCCGCAAGCGTGGGAGAAGTTAACCACGGTACGGGTGGCGTTGACGTTGTATTCGTAAGAAGAAGGGGTTTTGCCGTCTTCCATCAGCGAGCCGTCCATCATCACGGAGGAGAAGCCCAGTTGGATGGAGCGTTGGCACACATCGGGCGATGCGCCGTGGTCTTGGTGCATTACGACAGGGATGTGCGGGAATTCTTCGACTGCGGCCAAAATCAGATGGCGCAGGAATGGGGCACCTGCGTATTTGCGTGCGCCTGCGGATGCTTGAACGATAACGGGGGCGTTGACTTGGTCGGCCGCCTCCATAATGGCACGCATTTGTTCGAGGTTGTTAACGTTGAATGCGGGCAGACCGTAGCTGTTTTCGGCAGCATGGTCCAACAGTTGGCGCATGGATACGAGTGCCATGAGAAGCTCCTGAAGTAGTGAAGGGTAAATTTATCCGATAAATTATAATGTTTTTTGAAATGAAAGACTACAAGCTGTTACATTGTTTTTATATATTAACGAACAGGGTCTCGGTTTATAATGGCGTAGTATTGAAAACGGGTGTGCAAAATGGATAGGATTTCGGTGGCCGAGTGTGATAAGCCTTTGTTTCAGACGGCCTTGACGGTGCAGGTGGGCGATGTGAACTATGGTGGCCATCTGGCGAACGATGCTGTGTTGCGTTTGTGCCATGAAGTGAGGATGCGTTGGCTGGCGAAGCTGGGTTGGAGTGAAATGGATGCCGGAGGGGCTGGCCTGATTATGGCGGATGCGGCGGTACAGTATTTGGCGCAAGGTCATTATGGCGATGAGCTGTCGGTGGAGATGGGGGCTGCAGGCGTGGCCGGTGTGGGCTTTTCTTTGCTGTACCGTATCCGTAGGATTTCAGACGGCCTTGTGCTGGCAAAAGTGCAGACAGGCATGGTGTGTTTCGATTATGGCAAGCAACGAGTTTGCCGTTTGCCTTCGGCCTTGAAAACAGCATTGGAGGCCGTCTGAAATGGCGGTATCAAGCAATTTTGCGCTTCATCTTGAGCGCTATCTGAAAACCTTGCTGCAACAAGGCAAGTCGGAGCATACCGTTTCCGCTTATCGGCGCGATTTGAGTGAATTGATGCGCCTGTTGCCCGATAATCTGGAAAACGGCCTGCCGACGCGCCGTGATTTTGTGGCGGTATTGAAAAAGCTGTCGCAAAAGGGCTTGAGCGAAAGCAGCTTGGCGCGGAAATTGTCGGTGTGGCGGCAGTATTGCAGTTGGCTGGTGCAGATAGAAGTCATGGAAAGCGACCCGACATTTAATATGAAAGCGCCACGCCTGCCCGAACGCCTGCCTAAAGCCCTGCCGCAAGAGCCTTTAAACCATATCCTTGACCATGCGCCGGTTGATGACGAGTTGGACGTGCGCGATAAGGCCATGTTTGAATTGATGTATGGCAGCGGTTTGCGCCTGAGTGAGATACAAGGTTTGAATCTGGACGGTATTGTCTTGGGCGAAGGCTGGGTCAGCGTGAAGGGTAAAGGCGGCAAGCAGCGACAAGTGCCTTTGGTGGGCAAGAGCATTGCGGCATTGCGTGATTATCTGGCGGTGCGTATTGCCAAAGAGGGCGAGCAGGCCTTGTTCACTAATAAAAATGGCGGCAGGCTGGGGCAACGTCAAATTCAAAAACGCCTGCAGGCGTGGGCAGTGCGCGTGGGCAGTGCCAGCCATATCTCGCCGCACATGATGCGCCACAGCTATGCGACCCATCTTTTGCAGGCATCGGGCGATATCCGTGCTGTGCAGGAATTGTTGGGGCACAGCAATCTTTCCGCTACGCAAGTTTATAC
>NZ_CATNVN010000142.1:0-4754 GCF_951230505.1 uncultured Neisseria sp. | reverse complement strand
CCTCCGCATAGCCTAGAAGCCGCCTATCCTCCTTTTAGATTTAAATCAACCTGAGAAACCCGCCATGTCCTGCGAACCCCTCGTCATGTCATACAGCACCTTTTCCAAAACCAAAAACGACGCGCTGAAAGAGCCGATGTTTTTTGGTCAGCCGGTAAATGTCGCCCGTTATGACCAGCAGAAATACGAAGTATTTGAAAAACTGATTGAAAAACAATTGTCTTTCTTCTGGCGTCCGGAAGAAATCGACGTGTCGCGCGACCGTATCGACTACGCCAATCTGCCCGAACATGAAAAACATATTTTCATCAGCAATCTGAAATACCAAACCCTGCTCGATTCTATCCAAGGCCGCAGCCCGAATGTTGCGTTCTTGCCTTTGGTGTCGATTCCCGAGCTGGAAACTTGGATTGAAACGTGGAGCTTCAGCGAAACCATCCACTCACGCAGCTATACTCATATCATCCGCAATATCGTGAATGATCCTTCAGTCGTGTTCGATGATATTGTGCAAAACAAATACATTATCGCCCGTGCTGAAGACATTGCCTGCTATTACGATGATTTGATTGAATACACTCAGTATTACAATCTGTTGGGCGAAGGTTCGCACAATGTCGGCGGCAAGCTCGTGACCGTGTCTTTGCGTGAATTGAAGAAAAAGCTCTATCTCTGCCTGATGTGCGTCAACGTATTGGAAGCCATCCGCTTCTACGTTTCATTCGCCTGCTCTTTCGCCTTTGCCGAGCGCGAATTGATGGAAGGCAACGCCAAAATCATCAAACTGATTGCCCGTGACGAAGCCCTGCACCTGACCAGCACCCAGCATATGCTCAACCTGATGCGTGCCGGTGCCGATGATCCTGAAATGGCTGAAATTGCAAATGAATTGCAGGACGAGTGTTTCAACCTCTTCAAAAAAGCAGCCGAGCAGGAAAAAGAATGGGCGGCCTATCTGTTTAAAGACGGCTCAATGATTGGCCTGAACAAGGAAATTCTGGCTCAATACGTTGAATACATTACCAATCTGCGTATGCAGGCGGTTGGCCTTCCTGCCGGATTTGAAGGTGCGACCCAAAATCCGATTCCTTGGATAAACGCATGGCTGTCTTCTGACAATGTACAGGTTGCGCCGCAGGAAGTGGAAATTTCTTCTTACTTAATCGGTCAGATTGATTCGGAAGTCAGCGCGGACGATTTGGGCGATTTCGAGCTGTAAACCGCGTTTCAGACGGCCTTTGGGCGTAACCGGCCGTCTGAAAATCTCTTTTCAATCCTCAAGGTATAACCAAAAATGAAGATTTATGGCGACATTGCGGTAAAAGCAGCTGAATCATATTCTAAATATGAAGATATGGAACAAGCTTGGATAGAGATTGCGGCATCATTTCCCATCAAGGAGTCAATTAGAAAAAAAGGATGCCCAAAGAATGCATTTTTGGGATTGTGTCGTGCGGGGTTGGTTAAAGGAATCAACCCGGAAAAAGTCAAAACCAAACATTCCAAAAACGGAGAATATGCCGTTGCAGCGGTCAGCCTTTTAAAAAATGATCCCGAATGGGCAAATCAGAAAAAATCCGTTTTCTGGCGCGAAATTGTGGGTAATGAAAAAAAATATAACAGCCAGCTTCATGTCGTTTTGACCTTGTGGGAAAAAGGCTTGATTATTTGAATTTATATATTTAAGGCCGTCTGAAACATTGTTCAGACGGCCTCTATGCCCTAAAACACACATGGCACTCATTAGCACACACGACAAAACCTTCCAACTCCAACAAGGCGAAACCTTATTGGAGGGCTTGGAGCGCACCGGACATGAGGTTGAATACCAATGTCGCAGCGGTTATTGCGGTTCATGCCGGGTTAAAATCTTGGATGGAAAAGTCTCTTATGATAATTTTCCGCTCGCTTTTGTCGCGCCCGGAGAAATTTTGCCGTGCTGCTGCCGGGTTACTGAAGACATCAAGCTTGATTGTCGGGAGCGCATCAAAGAGCCGGATTTATTTGATGTCGATTTATTTGAAGACAAATAAAAAATGCCGTCTGAACATTGTGGCCGAAATCTTTGATTTCATTTCCACCGTTCAGACGGCATTTTGTTTAAGCAACCTTATTTACGTTCGCCAATCGGCAAAACCGTCTTGCCGAAAGATTCGTTGATGACCTCTGCCGCTGCCAAGTAGAACGCACCAAGTGCAGTTACCAAGCCTAAGCAACCGCCGATATGGACAATGCTATGATTTTCCATGCCATCGCCAATACCCAGTGCAAAGAAAGTCAGTGTCAAGCAAAAGAAAATACCGCTCAATACTTTAGGCTTGGTCAAGGTGGCCACAAACATCATTAGCGAAAACATACCCCATGTGCAGAGATACCAACCGATAAATGCCGGGGCTGTTTCACCTTTAAAAAAGATGGTAAACAAAGCCCATGTCCACCAGAATGCGCCATAGCTGATAAAAGCGGTAAAGCCAAACGTATTGCCTTTCTTGAACTCAAACATACCAGCAATAACTTGGGCGATACCACCAAAGGCGAGAGCCATGCCCAAAACTAAGCCGACACCCTCTTGAGCAGTAAAAAAGCCGCCGTTAATCATACTGAGCAACCAAGTTGTCAATGCAAAGCCACACAGGCCTACTGGACCTGGGTTCGCTAGGTTTTCTTTAGTAGTAGTCATTTTATTTCTCCTCTGGTTATTAAAATAGGAAACCCATTGTTACCTATTTTATTTAAAATTAAAAGAAATAAATTTAAAAAATCAGGCCGTCTGAAAAATATTTTTCAGACGGCCTTGAATATTAATAATTAAACTATCCCAAAATTGCCAAGATTTTCCTTAATTCGTTGGCATCAATTTGGCCGGGGGCAGACGTTTTTTGTGCCGCACCAAAGGTAACGGCCGAGCCGAAAGTCGAGCCGGCCAAGCGGCTGACGGCTCCGATTTTACCCATAGACATAGTAATAATCGGGCGGTCGATAATTTGTGAAACATCATATGTTGCCTGTAATAAGGTCAATACATCTTGCGACGATTGCGGCATCACGGCAATTTTGCAGATATCCGCGCCCCACTCGGCCATTGTTTTCAGACGGCCTGTAATATCTACCAAAGACGGCGTGGCTTGAAAATCGTGATTGCAAAGCAAGGCGGCAGTTTGATGTTCATGTGCCAAAGCTATGGTTTGTTTTACGCCATTTTCCTCGGCAAAAAGCTCAATGTCGATCATATCAGCTTGTTTGGACCGGATAATTTTTTCCAATAATTTAAAATAATAGTCGTCCGAACAAGGCGTATTGCCGCCCTCTTGCGCCCTTCTAAACGTAAATAGCAAGGGCTTGTCAGGAAAAGCCTGTCGAGCAATGCCTAATTGTTCGGCAATAAAATCGGCATCAAGCGCAGCTTGAAAAAAATCTGCACGAAATTCAATAATGTCAAAAGCCGTATCTTTCAATACGCGCAAAGCCTGCTTCAATTCCTGCGTATTGGCGGCCACCAGCGGCACTGCAATTTTAGGCAGGCCTTTGCCGATCTCGATATTTTTGATGATGACAGATTTCATATTGTTCCTTTTTGTTCTTCAAGCCAATCAGTGCAGATGCTCGTAGATGGTTTCCGCCAATGCTTTGCTGATACCTTCAACTTTTTCCAAGTCCTCGCGGCTGGCCGCAATCACGCCGCGCAGACCGCCGAATCGGGTAAGCAATGCTTGGCGACGTTTGCTGCCGATACCGGGGATTTCGCTGAGTGAGGAAGTAACGCGCGCTTTGTCGCGTTTTTTGCGGTGGCCTGTAATCGCAAAGCGGTGCGACTCATCGCGTACGGTTTGCAATAGATGCAAGGCCGGGCTATTGGGCGGCAGGCGGAAGACTTCGCCGGTAAAAGGCAGTATGAGTTCTTCCATGCCGGCTTTGCGCTCAGGGCCTTTGGCGATACCGACCAAAGGAATGTGCAGCCCGAGTTCTTCCCATACCGATACGGCTACGCCGATTTGCCCTTTGCCGCCGTCAATCAACACGACATCCGGCCATTTGACGCTTTCGCCGTTGGCTTCGGCTTCCTGCATTTTGCCGTAACGGCGCGTCAACACTTCGCGCATGGCGGCGTAGTCGTCGCCGGGCTTGGCGGTCGTGATGTTGTAGCGGTGGTATTGCGAAGGCTGGATGTTTTGCTCATCGTACACAACGCAGGACGCAATAGTGGCCTCGCCTTGCGTGTGGCTGATATCGAAACATTCAAGGCGGTTGAGGCCGTCTGAATCCATGCCGAGGATTTTGGCCAGTTCATCAATACGGTGTTGCTGGCTGCTTTGTTGCAGGCGGCGTTGGGCAATCGCCATTTGTGCGTTTTGTTCCGCCATTTTCAACCAGACTTTGCGTTCGCCTATGGTCTTGGTGACAAATTGTATCTGCTTGCCGTGTTCGCCTTCCAAGGCCTCTTTCAGCGCATCGGGAACGGGAAAGTTGCTGATGATGATGTCAGGTTTACTTTTGCCTAGATAGTGTTGGGCGACAAAGGCTTCGGCGTAATCTTGCCCGTTTGGCTCGGGATCGTTTTTGGTGTCGGGGAAAAAACTTTTATCGCCGACGTGCCGTCCACCTCGGATGCTGACCCAGTGTACGCAAACCAGGCCGTCTGAAACCGCCAGCGCGAGCAAATCAATATCGTTGGGATTGTTCGGATTTTTCCTGTCGATAACCTGATTACTCTGCATGATGCCGAGTGCTTGAATTTGATCGCGATAACGGGCGGC
>NZ_CATNVN010000141.1:0-4763 GCF_951230505.1 uncultured Neisseria sp. | reverse complement strand
TATGCAAAAACTGTTCTCATTTTGTGTCGATATTGTGATAAAACAAAACAAGTTCTAAAATATGCAGTTCATTTTCATATTAAAAACAAGGAGAAACTAATGTCTAAGATTGCTGTACTCGGCGGCGGCCTTTCCGGTCGCCTTATTGCGTTCCAATTGGCGGAGCAGGGCGTGGCGGTAGAGTTGTTTGAGAAAGGCGAACGCAACGGCGCGCAAGCCGCCGCTTATGTTGCCGCGGCCATGTTGGCGCCGTCTGCCGAAGCGGTGGAGGCAACGCCCGAAGTCATCCGTTTAGGCAAACAAAGCATCGCGCTTTGGCGTTCGATTGTCGGCCGTCTGAATACGCCGGTGATGATGCAGGAAAACGGCAGCCTGATTGTCTGGCACACGCAGGACAAGCCGCTTTCCGCCGAGTTTGCCCGTCATTTGAAGCGCGGCGGCGTGGCGGAACATGAAACCATACGTTGGAACGCCGATGAAATCGCGGCAAACGAACCGCAACTGGCAGGGCGGTTTTCAGACGGCCTGTATCTGCCGACAGAAGGGCAGTTGGACGGACGGCAGGTATTGAATGTGCTTGCCGATGCTTTGGAATCAATGAATGTCGCGTGCCATTGGTCATGCGAACGTGAAGTCGAAGATTTGGCGGCACAATACGATTGGGTCATCGATTGTCGCGGTTATGGTGCAAAGAGCGCGTGGAACAGGCCGTCTGAAAGCGTTTTGCGCGGCGTTCGCGGCGAAGTGGCGCGCGTTTACGCCCCTGAAATCGAGCTGTCCCGCCCCGTGCGCCTGCTGCATCCGCGCTATCCTTTGTATATCGCGCCGAAGGAAAACCATATTTTTGTGATTGGTGCGACCCAAATCGAAAGCGAAAGCCAAGCGCCGGCAAGCGTGCGTTCCGGTTTGGAACTTTTGTCCGCGCTGTATGCCGTGCATCCGGCATTTGGCGAGGCGAACCTCTTGGAACTGGCCACCGGCCTGCGCCCGACTTTAAACCACCACAATCCCGAAATCCGCTTCAACCGCGAACGCCGCCTGATTGAAGTCAACGGCCTATTCCGCCACGGCTTTATGATTTCTCCGGCCGTGACCGGTGCGGCCGTGCGTTTGGCCGGTGCGCTGTTTGCCGGAAACGACATTCCCGAATACGACGAAACCAGCGGTTTGCCGTATATCCGCGCTGCGAATTGAAGCCTTTGCGGACGAAGTTGCTTGAAAATCGGGCAAATTGTTTGTGAAAGACAGCCACAGGCCGTCTGAAAATGATAAAATCGCCGTCAATTCAATTAACCTTGCGTCTGAAACCGCATGATGCCGTATTCAGACGCCAAACCAATTTCCTATTTAACGATAAGCACATGACAACCCAAACCCTTTTAATCGAACTTCTCACTGAAGAACTCCCGCCAAAAGCCCTCAATAATCTGGGCAACCATTTTGCCGCTTCCGTTGCCGAAGGCTTGGAAAAAGCGCAACTGATTGACGGCGCAGCCGAATACACTGCCTATGCTTCTCCGCGCCGTTTGGCCGTTCAAGTCAAAAACGTGAAAGCCGTTCAAGCCGATCAAAAAATCGTAAAAAAAGGCCCGGCCGTAGCGAATGCTATGAAAGACGGTGCGCCGACTAAGGCTTTGGAAGGTTTTGCGCGCGGTGCGGGTGCGAAAATCGAAGACCTGACCGTCATCAACGACGGCAAGCAAGACGTGTACGCCTACGAATACGTCCAAACCGGCAAACCGCTAGGCGAGCTTTTGGAAGACATCATCAATGCCGCAGTGAAAAAACTGCCGATTCCTAAGGTCATGCGTTGGGGCAGCAGCACATTTACCTTCGTTCGCCCTGTACACAGCCTGATCGTGCTGCACGGTGGTGACATCGTAAACGTCAGCGTTTTGGGCCTGCAAAGCGGCAACAAAACATTGGGTCACCGCTTCCTCTCCAGCGGCGAAATCGCCATTGAAAATGCCGACAGCTACGCCGCACAAATGCGCGAGCAAGGCAAAGTAGAAGCATCGTTTGCCGAACGCAAAGCCGCCATTCAGACGGCCTTGAACGAGCAGGCAGGCCGTCTGAACGCGACCGTTGCCGCCGATGAAGCATTGTTGGACGAAGTGACCGCATTGGTCGAATGGCCTGTGGTATTGGAAGCCGGTTTTGAAGAACACTTCCTCGCCGTACCGCAGGAATGTTTGATTCTGACCATGCAGCAAAACCAAAAATACTTCCCGCTGCTCGACCAAAACGGCAAGCTGATGAACCGCTTCCTGCTGGTGTCCAACCTGCAAACCGAAGACCCGTCACACATCATCCAAGGCAACGAACGCGTATTGCGCGCGCGCCTGTCTGATGCCGAGTTCTTCTACAAACAAGACCAAAAAGCGACTTTGGAAAGCCGCCTGCCGAAATTGTCCAGCGTGGTTTACCACAACAAAATCGGTTCGCAAGCCGAGCGTATCGAGCGTCTGCAAAGCATTGCCGCCCATATTGCCAAAGCATTGGGCGCAGATGCTGCCGCAGCCGAACGCGCCGCACGTTTGGCCAAAGCCGACTTGGTAACCGAAATGGTCGGCGAGTTCCCCGAACTGCAAGGCACCATGGGCAAATACTATGCCCGCTTGGACGGTGAAACCGAAGAAATCGCCGAAGCTATCGAGCAACACTACCAACCGCGTTTTGCCGGCGACAACCTGCCGAACGGCAAAGTGGCGACCGCCGTTGCTTTGGCCGACAAACTGGAAACCTTGGTCGGCATTTGGGGTATCGGCCTGATTCCGACCGGCGACAAAGACCCATACGCCCTGCGCCGCTCCGCATTGGGTATTTTGCGTATGCTGATGCAGTACGGTTTGGACGTAAACGAACTAATTCAGACGGCTTTCAACAGCTTCCCCAAAGGTTTGCTCAACGAAAAAACGCCGTCTGAAACCGCCGACTTCATGCAGGCGCGTTTGGCCGTGTTGCTGCAAAACGATTATCCGCAAGATATCGTTGCCGCAGTATTGGCGAAACAGCCGCGCCGTTTGGACGACGTAGTGGCCAAACTGCAGGCTGTTGCCGCGTTCAAACAGCTGCCCGAAGCCGCCGCATTGGCCGCAGCCAACAAACGCGTGCAAAACCTGCTGAAAAAAGCCGATGCCGAGTTGGGCGCGGTTAACGAAAGCCTGCTGCAACAAGACGAAGAAAAAGCCCTGTATGCTGCCGCGCAAGGTTTGCAGCCGAAAATTGCTGCCGCCGTTGCCGACGGCAATTTCCAAACTGCTTTGTCCGAGCTGGCATCCGTCAAGCCGCAAGTCGATGCATTCTTCGACAGCGTGATGGTGATGTCCGAAGATGCCGCCGTGAAACAAAACCGTTTGAACTTGCTGAACCGCTTGGCAGAGCAAATGAACGCAGTTGCCGACATTGCGCTCTTGAGCGAATAAGGCCTCGTTTTAGTTGCCCCTTTTTTCAGGCTGCCCGATTTTTCAGGCAGCCTGAAGTTTTTCGGGCGTATCCCTTGCATGGCGTTCAAGGGTATAATTCAGCAGATTTGTCAGGCAGGCAAATCGCGCACATCAAACAATTTCCCACATTCAAGAGGCAGATTATGAATATCCCAGCCATCCGAACCGCACTCGATGCCGTATTGATTCCCCACACAATGCGCACCTTAGGCAGCGAAAAAGCCGTTACACTCCTTGAAGAGCGTTCAGACGGCCTGCATATCGGCCTGAAATTCGCATTCCCAGTTGCCCATATTGCCGCAGACATTGCCAACGCCCTCCAAGAAGCCGTCATGGCCCATACCGGCGACACGCATATCCACTTAAGTATCGATACCGAAATCGGTACGCATAAAGTTCAACCCGGCGTAGCAACCATCAAAGGCGTGAAAAACATCATCGCCGTTGCATCGGGCAAAGGCGGCGTCGGCAAATCAACGACCACAGCCAACCTTGCCACCGCAATGGCCAGAATGGGCGCGCGCGTCGGCGTACTCGATGCCGACCTGTACGGCCCAAGCCAGCCCACCATGCTCGGCGTACAAGACCGCAAACCCGATCAACAAAACAAAAAACTCATTCCCGTTGAAGCTGAAAGCGGCATTCAAGTGATGTCCATCGGTTTTCTGGTCGATACCGACCAAGCCGTCGTTTGGCGCGGCCCGATGGTCAGCCAAGCCTTGCAACAACTTATGTTCCAAAGCGAATGGGACAATGTCGATTATCTCTTCATCGACCTGCCGCCCGGTACCGGCGATATCCAATTGACCCTGTCGCAAAAAATCCCCGTAACCGGCTCCGTTGTCGTGACCACGCCGCAAGACATCGCCCTGATTGATGCACGCAAAGCCGTGGATATGTTCAACAAAGTCAATATCCCGATTTTGGGCGTTTTGGAAAACATGTCTGTCCATATTTGCTCCAACTGCGGCCATGCCGAAGCAATCTTTGGCGCAGAAGGCGGTAAAAACTTGGCAGAGCGTTTGAACGTACCGTTGCTCGGCCAGCTTCCGTTGAGCCTGCCTGTACGCGAAGCCATGGACAGCGGTACATCTTCGGCCTTGTTTGAAAACAACCAAACTATCGCCGACATCTACACCGAAGCCGCCTTCCAAATTGCACTGGCCATTGCCGATAAAGGCAAAGACTTCAGCAGCCGCTTCCCGAAAATCGTCGTCGAATAAAAAAGTTTAAAAAAGTGTTGACAGCTGTGTGCCCCATCTCTATAATGCACAGCTTATCGGGTCGTTAGCTCAGTCGGTAGAGCAGCGGACTTTT
>NZ_CATNVN010000140.1:0-4789 GCF_951230505.1 uncultured Neisseria sp. | reverse complement strand
GGCTTGCCTTCCATGAATTTCACTGCGCCTTCGTTGGCAAGGGCGGCGGCTTCGAGGTCGGCTTTGGATGCGTCGGCGGCAACGGTGATTTTGCCGCGCAGTTTGCCGTTGACTTGAACCATCACTTCGATTTCGGATTTGACCAAGGCTGCTTCATCGACTGTCGGCCAGCCTGCTTCCCACAGTTTTGCGCCGTTCAATTCGCTCCACAGGGTTTCGCAGATGTGCGGCACAATCGGCCACAGTAGGCGTACGGCGGCTTCCAATACTTCTTGGGCGACGGCGCGGCCTTGTTCGCTGCCGGTGTCGGTTTTATCGTATTGGTTGAGCAGTTCCATTACGGCGGCGATGGCGGTGTTGAACTGCTGACGGCGGCCGTAGTCGTCGCTGACTTTGGCGATGGTGGAATGCAGTTTGTGTCGCAGGTCTTTGAGTTCTTTAGACAAACCGTCTTGGTTGCCTGTGAACGCTTTGACCGCTTCGCCTTGCTTCAAGTATTCGTAAACGGTGCGCCACAGACGACGCAGGAAGCGGTGTGCGCCTTCGACGCCGCTGTCGCTCCATTCGAGGGACTGTTCAGGCGGTGCGGCGAACATCATGAACAGGCGGGCGGTGTCCGCGCCATAGGCATTAATCAGCTCTTGCGGATCGACGCCGTTGTTTTTGGACTTGGACATTTTTTCCGTGCCGCTGATGACGACAGGCAGTCCGTCTGCTTTCAGAACGGCGGAAACAGGGCGGCCTTTGTCGTCGAAAGTCAATTCGACATCGGCGGGGTTGATCCAGTCTTTGCCGCCTTTGTCGTTTTCGCGGTAGTAGGTTTCGCAAACGACCATGCCTTGCGTCAGCAGGCGTTCAAACGGTTCGTCAACATTGACTAAGCCTTCGTCGCGCATCAGTTTGGTGAAGAAACGCGCGTACAGGAGGTGCAGAATCGCGTGTTCGATACCGCCGATGTATTGGTCGACCGCGCCCCAGTATTTCGCGGCTTCAGTCGATACCATGCCTTCTGCGAACTTGGGCGACATATAGCGGAAGAAATACCAGCTTGATTCCATGAAGGTGTCCATGGTGTCGGTTTCGCGTTTCGCCGCGCCGCCGCAGCATGGGCAGGTGGTTTCGTAAAACTCTGGCATTTTTGCCAGCGGCGAACCCATACCGTCGGGTACGACGTTTTCAGGCAGGATGACGGGCAGTTGGTCGGCAGGGACGGGAACGTCGCCGCATTTTTCGCAATGGACGATGGGAATCGGGCAGCCCCAGTAGCGTTGACGGGAAATACCCCAGTCGCGCAGGCGGTATTGGGTTTTCGGTTCGCCTGCGTCTTGGCTTTGCAGCTTGGCGGCGATGGCGTCGAAGGCCGTCTGAAAATTCATGCCGTCCAAGTCGCCGCTGTTGACCAAGATGCCGTTTTCTTTGTCGCTATACCACTCTTGCCATTGGTTTTCGTCGAATGCGTTGTCGCCGACGGCAATGACTTGTTTTTTCGGCAGATTGTATTTGGTGGCGAACTCAAAATCGCGTTCGTCGTGCGCCGGAACCGCCATCACTGCGCCGTCGCCGTAGCCCCACAATACATAGTTGGCAATCCACACTTCCAGTTTGTCGCCATTGAGCGGGTTGACGACGTAGCGGCCGGTCGGTACGCCTTTTTTCTCCATCGTCGCCATATCGGCTTCGGCAACGGAGCCCGCTTTGCATTCGGCGATAAATGCCTGCAATTCGGGTTTGTCGGCGGCTGCGGCGGTTGCCAGCGGATGCTCGGCGGCAACGGCAACATAAGTTGCGCCCATCAGCGTGTCGGGGCGGGTAGTATAAACTTGCAGGAATTTCGCGTAATCGCCTTCCAAACCTTGTTTGCTGTCGTCTGAAACGGCGAAGCGCACGGTCATGCCGCGAGATTTGCCGATCCAGTTGCGCTGCATGGTTTTGACTTGCTCAGGCCAGTGTTCCAGTTTGTCCAAGTCATTGAGCAGCTCTTCGGCGTAATCGGTGATTTTGAAGTAATACATCGGGATTTCGCGTTTTTCGATCAACGCGCCGGAACGCCAGCCGCGCCCGTCGATGACTTGCTCATTGGCTAATACGGTTTGGTCGACGGGGTCCCAGTTTACCGTGCCGTTTTTGCGATAGACGATGCCTTTTTCAAACAGCTTGGTAAACAGCCATTGTTCCCAGCGGTAGTATTCGGGTTTGCAGGTGGCGACTTCGCGCTCCCAGTCAATCGCAAAACCCAGGCTTTTGAGCTGGGTTTTCATGTATTCGATGTTGTCGTAGGTCCATGCGGCAGGGGCGACGTTGTTTTTCATCGCCGCATTTTCCGCAGGCATACCGAACGCGTCCCACCCCATGGGCTGCATGACGTTGAAGCCATTTAAGAGTTTGAAGCGGCTCAATACGTCGCCGATGGTGTAGTTGCGCACATGCCCCATGTGCAGCTTGCCGCTAGGGTAGGGGAACATGGAGAGGCAGTAGTATTTGGGTTTGGAAGCGTCTTCGGAGACGTTGAAAATACGGGCGTCATCCCATTTTTTCTGCGCCGCAGGCTCGATGGCGGCGGGTTGGTAATGTTCTTGCATGGTCATTCTGTTTTTCGCTTGAAAACGTTGGAAAAAATAAAGATGGGATTATAGCAGGTTGTCGGGCCTGTCGGTTTGACAAAGGCCGTCTGAATGTTTGGATGTCGGAAAAGCACAATTTCAGACGGCCTTGAAAATACTGACTTGAGTTTTTGATACTCGCCCACATATCCCACCCAGTTTGAATTCATTCTTAACACTATCAAAATTATGAGCAATAAAGATTTTTACGAAACCCTTGGTGTTGCCCGTAGCGCTAGCGACGATGAAATCAAAAAAGCCTACCGCAAGCTGGCAATGAAATACCATCCCGACCGCAACCCTGACAACAAAGAAGCGGAAGAAAAATTTAAAGAAGTCCAAAAAGCTTACGACACCTTGTCTGACAAGGAAAAACGTACCATGTACGACCAATACGGCCATGCCGCGTTTGAACAGGGCGCAGGTGCGGGCGGATTCGGTGGCTTTGGCGGTTTTGGCGGTCAAGGCGGATTCGGTGGCGCGCAAGGCTTCGATTTTTCCGATATTTTCAGCCAAATGTTCGGCGGTGGCGGCAGCGCAGGCGGCCGTCAGCCGGATTACAGCGGCGCGGACTTGCAGGTCGGCATAGAGATTTCACTTGAAGAAGCCGCCAAAGGCGTGAAAAAACGCATCAACATTCCGACTTACGAAGAATGTGATGTTTGCCACGGCTCAGGTGCCAAACCGGGCACATCCGCATCGACTTGTTCGACCTGTCACGGCTCAGGTACGGTACACGTCCGCCAAGCCATTTTCCAAATGCAGCAGACTTGTCCGACTTGTCACGGTACAGGCAAAGAAATCAAAGATCCTTGCGTCAAATGCCGTGGCGAAGGTCGCACCAAAACCAGCAAAACGGTTGAAGTCAACATTCCGGCAGGCATCGACGACGGTCAACGCATCCGCTTGAGCGGCGAGGGCGAGCCGGGTCAACACGGCGCACCGGCAGGCGATTTGTACGTCAATGTCCGCGTAAGACAGCACAAAATCTTCGAGCGCAACGGCTTAGACCTGCATTGCGAACTGCCGATCAGCTTTGCTATTGCCGCATTGGGTGGTGAAGTCGAAGTGCCGACTTTGGACGGCAAAGTCAAACTGCACATTCCGAAAGAAACGCAAACCGGCCGCCGTATGCGCGTGAAAGGCAAAGGCATCAAGTCTCTGCGTTCCAGCTCGACCGGTGATTTGTACTGCCACATTTTGGTTGAAACACCGGTCAACCTGACCGACCGTCAGAAAGAGTTGCTGGAAGAATTTGAAAAAATCTCCTCCGGCCTCGACCTCAGCCAAACCCCGCGCAAAAAATCGTTTTGGGAAAAAGTAGGCGATTTGTTCTCCGATAATTAATCGTTGTGAAAAAGGCCGTCTGAAACCTGTTTACATTGAGTTTCAGACGGCCTTTTCTATATTTTTCAGACTTTTATCATCTTTTGTTGTTTCAATATAATTTTCTGTGCCATTTCCAAAAACAGCTTCTGCTCGTCTGCAGACAGATCCGCCAAGGATTCTTGGTTGATGGCTTTGGCAATTTCGGTGGAGCTTGATTGTAAAGCACGCGCGTGTTCTGTCAGCATAATCAAACGGCTGCGTGCATCTTCAGGATTAGGCTCCCGTGTAATCAATCCGTCTCGCTCCATCCGTGCCAGAGTGTTGGCAATCGTTGCCTGCTTCAAATCGGCACGCTCAACTAATTCCTGTTGGCTCAAGCCGTCTTTATTCCATAGCTCGATCAAAATTGGAAATTGTGCAGGCGCAATCCCCAGTGGTTTTAAGCCTTCGCTCAATAAAATGGCAAATTGGCGGGCAATATGGTTCATCAAATAGCCGGCTGATTGGTCTTTGAATGAGTCGTTCACTTTGTTTCCTTTTAAAACAGATCTTTATGAATTATAGCGCAAGTATAGCTTGCTATGTTAATCAATAGCAAGCTATACTTATTTTAATTTAATAGCTTGCTATATAAATTTCAGACGGCCTATCTCAAACATTCAAAGGAAACCATGATGAACCGCAATACTTTACGCAAAATCCACGCCGCCGCAGGAGCGGGCGCATTTTTATTCATCGCTTCGTTTTGGAGCAGCACCGTGTTCAGCGAACTCTTCGGCTCGCACGAAACTGTCGCCGCCGTGAAGCAAACCATTGTTTATGCGCTGTTCGGGTTGATTGCCTGCATGGCAACCGCAGGC
>NZ_CATNVN010000139.1:0-4830 GCF_951230505.1 uncultured Neisseria sp. | reverse complement strand
TGTTGTCGCTTGGCCGGTAGTAACGAAAACGCCAGTATTTGCCGTTTCCCCTTGCTTGAAGATATAACCCACCGCCGTCTGATAATTGATTCGGCGGTTGTAGTTTTTTGCATTGGCTATCTGTTAGTGGCAGCGTCTGTTTAGGCATTTTTAATCCAGTTTGGGGTAACTTTTAAAAACTCATTAAGCCATTGTTAATAATTGGTTTTATGGATTTTTTGGGTAACTTGTTTAAAAAAATAGGGCTAATTTGCCCACTTTTCGGGCTTGTTTTTTGGGTAATTCCTGAAAAGTTACCCCAAAAGTTACCCTATAAATTGCGAAAACTCAAGCATACGCCAGCATATTCAAGGTAATAAAAAAGCCTTGAAACCGTTATGGCTCAAGGCTTTATGCGTATTACAGGATACTGCTGAAAATAGGGTATGGTGGAGGCGGGGGGAATCGAACCCCCGTCCGAAAGTCCTCTACAGAGCGTTCTACATACTTAGTTGTGTCTATTTAGAATCTTGTCCCCATCATGCCGACCAACAGGCCTTCAGAGAACCAGTTACCTTAAATCTCGTTTCCTGCCAAGTAACCCGACAGAAAACCAGTCAATGTAGAATGACGTTGCGGTAGCTTGCGCTACACAGCCCATTGACCAACTGCTGCAACGGCAGGCCTTAAGCGGCCAGTGCGTAAGTTTCGTCGTTTGCGACTATTTAAATTCAGTGTTTTACGGGAAATCTGAGACCCCGGTATGCCCGCATCTGCTTTGCAACCCCCGTCGAAACCAAGATCGCCCCCAGATAGGAAAAGTCGATTATACGCATGTCAGCGTGCTTTGCCAAGTTGCCGATTAATTGAAAAGGCCGTCTGAACAGCAGTTTGCTTTTTCAGACGGCCTGTTTGGCTTAGGTTTATTGATGGTAGTTTTGCAAGAAGCGTTTGAGTTTGTCCATGGCTTCTTCGATTTGATGAACGGGTGGCAGGGTAACGATACGGAAGTGGTCGGGGCGTATCCAGTTGAAGCCTGTGCCTTGGACGAACAGGACTTTTTCACGTACGAGTAAGTCGTATATGAATTTCATGTCGTCATGGATGCTGTACATTTCGGTATCGATTTTGGGGAACATATACAGTGCGCCCATGGGTTTGACGCAGGATATGCCCGGAATCTGGTTAACCAGTTCCCATGCTTTGTTGCGTTGCTCGAGCAGGCGGCCGCCGGGGAGGAGGAATTCGTTGATGCTTTGGTATCCGCCCAAGGCCGTCTGAATGGCGTGCTGCATGGGTGTGGTGGCACAAAGGCGCATAGACGAGAGCATGTCCAAGCCTTCGATATAGCCTTTTGCATGATGTTTCGGGCCGTTGAGTATCATCCAGCCTTGACGGAATCCGGCAACGCGGTAGGCTTTTGAGAGACCGTTGAATGTAACGGTCAGGAGGTCGGGGGCAAGCGCGGCGATATGGTGGTGTACGGCGTCGTCGTAGAGGATTTTGTCGTAAATTTCATCGGCAAAAATAATTAGGCCGTGTTTACGCGCCAGTTCGGCGATTTCGAGCAGGATTTCTTTGCTATACACTGCGCCGGTAGGGTTGTTGGGGTTGATGATGACGATGGCTTTGGTTTTAGGCGTAATTTTTGCTTCCATGTCGGCCAGGTTGGGGAACCAGTTGTTTTCTTCGTCGCATAGATAATGGCGGACGGTACCGCCTGCCAGTGTCGCGGCGGCGGTCCACAAAGGATAGTCTGGTGCAGGAATCAGGATTTCGTCGCCGTCGTTGAGCAGCGCCTGCATGGACATGGTAATCAATTCGGAGACGCCGTTGCCGATGTAAACATCGTTGACGGTAACGTCGAGCAGTCCTTTGGTTTGGTAATAGTGAACGATAGCTTTGCGTGCGGAGTAAAGGCCTTTGGAGTCGCAATAGCCTTGTGAAGTCGGCAGGTTGCGGATAACGTCAACCAAGATTTCATCAGGCGCTTCAAAGCCGAACGGAGCCGGATTGCCGATATTGAGCTTGAGGATTTTGTTGCCTTCTTCTTCCAGTTGCAGGGCTTTTTTGTGAACTGGGCCGCGAATATCGTAGCAAACGTGATCCAGTTTGGATGATTTAGGGAATTTCTCCATGATGTGTGTTCCGTAAAATTGTTAACAATGGGATAAATGTACTCTTTTTGTGGGTAAATTAAAAGAGTTTCAGACGGCCAAAGCTTACTTATTGCGTGCTTCGGAACGGCGAACCGTCACGCTTTTGCCGCCTATGCCCCAGTTGTCCATATCGATTTCGTCGATGACGACGACGGTCGTCTCAGGGTTTTTGTTGAGAACGCGAGTGAGTAATTCGGTGACGCCTCGGATTAATTCGGCTTTTTGCTCGGCATTCGGGGCTTCGCTGCCGCCGGTTACTTTGATGTTGACATAGGGCATAGCTTTTTCCTTTTAAAATAGCGTTCACATGTTATCTTATTTTTATCAGGCCGTCTGAAATTTGATTGCAGGATTTTTCATTGCTCATGACTGCTTTTACAAAGAATTAAGTTTTTTGGAATAGATTGTTTTTACAATGCGGTTTTATTTTGGATGGATATCGTCATGAACCGTTTTCTTCAGACTTTGATTGTGGCCGCACCGATGGTAATTGCCGCGCCTTATGTGGCGGCGGAAACGCATCCGGCGCAAAAACAGATGCAGCAGAACATTGATGCCGTGTTGAAAATTGCACGTAACACGTCTTTGACAGAGGCGCAACGTGTGAAACAGGTTGAGCAGTATGCCAACCGTTATCTGGATTATGAGCGTATTTCGGCTTTGGCGGTTGGTGCGCCATGGCGTGAATTTTCTGCCAAACAGAAAACCGATTTTATCCGTGCATTCAAAGATATGGTGATTGCGATGTACTCGCATTCCGCGTTAATTGGCGCGGCAGATGCGAATGTGCGCCTGTTGCCGAAGATGACGGCAAACGGTAATAAGTTTGACGTTTTCTCGGAAATTCAGACTAAAAAAGGCACCAAGTATGAAGTAGCCTACCAGCTTTACCAAAGTGGCGGTGCGTATAAGATTTACAACATCCGCGTGGACGGTACCAGCTTGGTAACGGTATACCGCAACCAATTTGGTGAGCTGATTAAGAGCAAAGGCATTGACGGTACGATTGCGACTGTCGAAGCCAAGGGCTTGAAGAAACAATAAGGCAGATTGAAAAAAAGGCCGTCTGAATGTTCAGACGGCCTTTTTGTGTTACGGGCTGATTAAGCACGTTTGCGGAATTCGCCGGTACGGGTATCGATTTCGACTTTGTCGCCGTTTTCGATGTAAGACATCACTTGGATTTCAGTGCCGCCGACCAGACGCGCGGTTTTCATCACTTTACCGGAGGTGTCGCCTTTAACGGCAGGCTCGGTGTATTCAACTTCGCGAACGATGATGGTAGGCAATTCTACGGAGATTGGGTTGCCTTCGTAGAAAGTGACTTCGCATACGTCTTCCATGCCGTCAACGATGAATTTCAACGCGTCGCCGATGTTGTCGGCTTCGATTTCGTATTGGTTGAACTCTTCGTCCATGAAGACGTACATTGGGTCGGCAAAGTAGCTGTAAGTACAGTTTTTGCGGGACAGGATAACGACGTCGAATTTGTCGTCGGCTTTGTAAATGGTTTCAGAAGCGGCACCGGTCAGCAGGTTTTTCAGTTTCATGCTGACTTTGGCGGAAGAGCGGCCGCCTTTGATGTATTCGGTTTTTTGAACGACCATAGGATCGTTGCCGACCATGAATACGTTGCCGGCGCGCAGTTCTTGTGCTGTTTTCATTGTAGTTTTCCAATCAAATCGGTTGTAATAAAACGCGCTATTTTAGCGTATTTTTTTGTGCTTTGAAATAAAGGCGGCAAGTTTTTCAACGGCACTTTTTTGGGCAAAAAGTCCGTCCCGCCATTTTGCCGCGCTTTGCCGCCATTCATTTTGGTGTGCAGTCAGGGTTTGCCATGCCTGCAGGCGCTGGCTGTCGCTGAGTGCTTCTCCGTTGTTGAGTTCGTCGGAAAGGCGGCGGTGTGCCGTGGCGACAACATCCGGATAAATCTGATTCGCTTTGTCCCAAAACGCGTGCAGTTTGTCGAGATGGATATTTTCTTCTTGCGGATAGATGTGCCAAAAGAAAGGCTTTCCGGCAAGTTGGGCGCGAACAAAGCTGTCTTCGCCGCGTATGACGGCGCTGTCGGCAAGATTGAGCAGTTTGTCGAAATCTTGTTGGGCAACGAAAGGGATTTTGATCAGGGTAATGTGTTCGCTCTGATACACATCGCCGTCTTCAAGCAAGGCGTTTTGCGGTACTAGGCCGCTGTCTTTCAGGCTGGCGATGATTTGTGTACCTGCAAGCAGCAGGGTAATAGGTTGGCCGGCCTGTTGCCACATGGTCAGCCATTTTGCCCAAATATCGCTTTGATAGCCGAAAAGCAGCCATTCGGACGCGTTTTTTGCGGGAAGTTTGAGTTGTCGGCGTAAGGTTTCCGTATCAAAGCGGGTAGATTCGGCGTAATCGCGTTCGCGCAGCAGGCCGCCGCTTTTTTCGCTGAAACCCATAAACCAAAAATATTTCTGTATGCCGCCGGCTTGGGGTGAGGGCATTAAGTGCAATCTCTCGTTGCTGTCTTCCGCGCTGAGATATTCCCAGTTGAGCCAAAGCGGTCGGTGTTGGCGGATGATGGATTGAACGTTGTCGGGCAGTTCGCAGGCGAAGGTTTCGATGACGATGTCGGGGGTAGGGACTGTATCGGTATCTTCGGCATGATCAGATCGGAAGAGCGTCGTGTAGGGAAAGAGTGTAGATCTCGGTGGTCGCC
>NZ_CATNVN010000138.1:0-4838 GCF_951230505.1 uncultured Neisseria sp. | reverse complement strand
GATTTGTTTAGTTGTCTCTGAACCGTTTTTATTTATCGCAGCCCGATGATTATTTATAATGCAATTTTTATATCCCACAAAGCGACTTGGGCAAAAGATATAGTTACTACCATAAGAGGCAAAGACGAGATTTTGGCCTTTTCTCAAACGTTCCTTAAAATAAATTTTCTCACTCTCATCTTCACTATATTGATAGAGAGCAAAACGAATCAAGTTTTCAATAATTTCTTCTTTTGAAGAGACTAATTTAAGTTTCATAATGATGTTTTCCTTTTGTAAAACTTGATAGGTTAAATTTTAGATGCCGAGGGCCGTCTGAAATTTTTTTACTCCGGCTTAAACACGCCAGTATCCGTTTTAGGCTGCTGCTCGGCAATTTCGGCTTTTGCCACTGCCTGTTCCGCTTCTGCTTTTTCGGCTTCGATGCGTTTTTTCTCGGTTAGGTATTGGTTGATTTGGTGTACCAATTCCTGCGTACCTTGGTGGGTTAGTGCGCTGATTTGGAAGAGGCGCGGGGTTTCCATGTCGAATTGGAAGCGGTCATCGGGTTTGGGGTAATCCCAGCCGATGGCTTCGAGGAAGGCGGCGCTACGCGCTTGGGCTTCTTCTTCATCAAGCATATCGAGTTTGTTCAGAACCAGCCAGCGTGGTTTGTCGTAGAGTTCTTCGTCGTATTTGCGCAATTCGTTGATGATGGCGAGGGCTTCTTCGGCGGGATTGACGGCTTCGTCGAAGGGGGCCAAATCGACAACGTGCAACAGCAGGCCGGTGCGTGATAAGTGTTTGAGGAAACGGTGGCCTAGGCCTGCGCCTTCTGCCGCGCCTTCAATCAGGCCGGGGATGTCGGCCATGACGAAGCTGTGGTTTTCGTCGATGCGCACGACGCCTAAATTCGGATGCAGGGTGGTGAAGGGGTAGTTGGCGATTTTTGGACGTGCGGCGGATACGGCGGTAATCAGGGTGGATTTGCCGGCGTTGGGCATGCCTAACAAGCCGACGTCGGCGAGGACTTTAAGCTCGAGTTGCAGGGAACGGGTTTCGCCTTCTTCGCCGGGAGTGGATTGTTTGGGCGCGCGGTTGACGGAGGATTTGAAGTGGATGTTGCCCAAGCCGCCTTTGCCGCCTTTGGCAAGGCAGACGCGCTGGCCGTGGTAAGTCAGGTCGGCGACGATTTCGTCTGTATCGAGGTCGCGGATGAGGGTGCCGACGGGCATTTTGAGGACGATGTCGTCCGCACCTGCACCGTAGCGGTCGGAACCGTGGCCTTTTTCGCCGTTTTTGGCTTGGTAGCGTTTGACGAAGCGGTATTCGACGAGGGTGTTGGTGTTTTCGTCGGCTTCTGCCCAAACGCTGCCGCCTTTGCCGCCGTCGCCGCCGTCAGGGCCGCCGCGGGGTACGAATTTTTCGCGGCGGAAACTGGTTGCGCCATTACCGCCTTTGCCTGCGGCGACTTCGATTTTTGCTTCGTCGATGAATTTCATGGTGTTCTCTTATGGGTATTCGGTTGTTTCAGACGACCTTTGTTGATAGAGGAGCTTGGTGTCTGAACGGATAAAATGTTGCTTATTATAAAGGATATTTCGGTTTTAGGCCGTCTGAAATATGGTTTCAGACGGCCTTGGATTTATTGGGCGAGGGCTTGGTCGATTTCTTGGTAGAGTTGGGTGAAATTGGGTTCGCCAACGTAGGTTTTAAGGATATTACCGTTTTTGTCGATCAGGACGGAAGTCGGGTAAACCTGTGTGCCAAAGGCTTTTGCGGCCGTTTTGTCGGCATCGTACATGACGGTGAAAGGCAGGCCGTATTCTTTGACGTACTGATGGACGCTTTCGATAGGGTCGATGGGCTGGGCAATGCCGAGGACTTGGAAATTTTTGCCTTGATAGTCTTGGGCGGTTTTGATGATTTTAGGCATCTCGCTCACGCAGCCGGGGCAGGAGGGAAACCAGAAGTTAATGAGGGTAACTTTGTCTTTCAAATCGGAGTTGGTAATGATTTTGCCTTGCAGGTCGGGCAGGGCAAAATCAGGGGCGGCTTTGTTGCTGGGGATAAGGACGAAGGCAAGAAGTGCGCCGATCGTGGCAACGACAAGGAGTGTGAGTATTTTTTTCATGATGTGAGGTTTTGAATTGCGTGTGCTAAGGTTGGGGGAACGCTGATACTACGGCCGCTTTCGCTGCTAACGGGCATAAGGGTAACTTCGGCTTCGATGGCGGCTTTGCTGTTGGGCAGGGTCGCGGTTTGGCTGAGGATGATGTGGCGTGTGCCGATGTCTTTCAGACGGCCTGTAAAGGTCAAAACGTCGCCTTCAAGCGACGGGCGGCGGTAGCGGATATCGACGCGTGCAACAACGAGCATGATGCCTTTGAGTTCGGACAGAAGGTCATGCTCTTGGAAAAACGTCCAGCGCGCTTCTTCTAGAAATTCGAGATAGCGCGCATTGTTGACGTGGCCGTAGCCGTCGAGGTGGTAGTTGCGGACGGTCAGTTTCATCAGTTGAGATTGATGGGTTGGAACTCTTCGCGTGCGATTGGTTCGTGTTCGAGGTCGGTAATCACGGTGGAGAGTTGGATATCGAACCATTCGTTGAAAATGTCGGCGTCCAAATCCGGCCATTCGCTTTCGTCTTCGCACCAGTCGGCCAATTCGGCAGCAAAAATGTCTTCAAAACGCGCTTCGATCTCGTCCCATACTTCGTCGGCAGTTTCGCACGGGCGAACGAGGTAGGAGTTTGCATCGGCTTGGATATCTTCAAGCGTCAGGCCGTCAAGATGATTGCCGGGCAGGGATTTCAGCCAGTTCCAAAAAGGATCGAGGGGGATAAGCAGGAAGACGCTGCGGTTGACTTCGTACATGGTGTTTTCCTTGGTTTCTGTATAGTTGAATGATATAGCAAAGGTGGTGGACTGGCTATCTTTTGGGGGATAAAGGCCGTCTGAATTTCAGACGGCCTTTATTTTTGGAAACAATCAGAGGTTTTCTGATGGTGTTTGATACAGGGTTTGGGGATTGGCTGTATCGGGAATTTCTGCCGGAGCGGTTTGAGGGGCTGTTACCGGTTCGGAAGTGGCATTGCTGTCCACTAAGTCATCAATGTCGATGTTGTCGTCTTCGCTTTGAGGGAGCGTGCCGCCGGTTTGTTGGGTGCGGACTTTCATGTAAAGGTCGCGTGTGTAGCTGTATTTGTCGATGGCTGCGCCTTCGAGGCTGTCGGTCAGGTCGAGGAGCTCTTCACGGGTGTTGATGGCTTGCAGGCCGATTGTGCCCCAGCGTCCTGCTCTGGTGTGGAAGACGGCGTTTTTAACCGGATAGACGGTGGTAACGGCGTTGCCGACGGTATCGCGTACGGTAGACGGGCCGAGTAGGGGGACAACGAAGTAGTTGCTGTTTTTCCAGCCCCATGAGGCGAAGGTGTCGCCGAGGGTGTTTTTATTGCTGGGTACGCCGCCTGCACCGGCTACGTCGATTAAACCGCCAAGGCCGAAGGTGGTGTTGATGCCGACGCGGACGAGGTCTTCGCTGGCGCGTTTGACGTCAAGGCGCAGCACGTTGCTGCCGAAGCTGACGACATCGCGCAGGTTGTTGAAGAAGTTGATCACGCCGGTACGCACCGGTTTGGGCGTTACTTTGCGATAACCGCGTGCGACGGGGGAAAGGACGTATTTGTCTGCTTTGTCGTTGAACTTGGAAACGGTACGGTTGTAGCCTTCGTAAGGGTCGGCCGGATTGCGTTCGGCAAGTGCGGGAGCGGAGGCTATGCTGATGAGGAGGCAGAGGGAAGCGGTGGTTTTTTTCATGATTGCAACCAGTCTTTGATTTCGTAAAGTTCGGCCAGTGCGCGGACGGAATCGGGAATGTTTTGAATGGTCGGTTTTTTGTCTGTCCGGCGCAGAGCGTTGAGCAGCAGGGAAACGCAGGCTGAATCTGCTTTGCCTACTTGGCTGAAGTCTATGCTGTCTGTTTCTTTCAGACGGCATTGTTGTTCGTAGCGCGCAAAGGCGGAGGCAGTCAGGGTTTTGACGGTAACGTCGCCGCTGATGTAGAGCGTGCCGTTGCGTATTTCTGTTTGCATGGTGTCTTTATGATGTAAGGCACCATGCCGTCTGAACATCAGGCAGCATGGTGCGGGGTGGATTATTTACCGCCGTTTTTGGCTTTCAAGTCGGCAATCAGGCCGTCGATGCCTTTGGCTTTGATGGTTTCGCCGAATTGGTTGCGGTATACGGTAACCAAGCTTGCGCCTTCGACTGCGACATTGTATGCGCGGTATTTGTTGCCGCTTTGGTAAGTGGTGAAGTCCATGTTGACCGGTTTTTGGCCGGAAACATTGATTTCAGCGCGGACAACGACTTCTTTACCGCCTTTGTTTACGACAGGGTTGTCTTTGATGTTGACCTTGGCATTTTTGAATTTCAGCATGGTGCCGGAGTAGGTGCGGATCAGCAGGGTTTGGAACTCTTTGGTCAACGCTTGTTTTTGTGCGTCAGTTGCAGTACGCCATGGGTTGCCGACGGCCAAAGCGGTCATGCGTTGGAAGTCGAAATAAGGAATGGCGTAGGCTTCGGCTTTTTGGCGTGCAGTGTTGGCATCGCCGCTGTTGAGGATTTTCAGCACTTGAACGGAGTTTTCACGGACTTGGTTGACTGCGTCGGCAGGAGAGGCAAATGCCATGCTGATGCTCAATACGCCGATGCTCAATGCGCTGATGAAGGAAGTTTTTTTCATGGGAGTGTCCTGAATATTGGGTTGATATGTGTTTATTGTTTGTTTTGACCGGCAGATTCACTGTCTGCGTTTTTTTCGGCAAAGCTGGTCATGAATTTGCCGATAAGGTTTTC
>NZ_CATNVN010000137.1:0-4866 GCF_951230505.1 uncultured Neisseria sp. | reverse complement strand
CCTGCTTTTACTCCAGACAATTTCGGACTAGCTCAGCTCGGAACACAGAATGACATTCCAGCCATAACTTTTCTTGCCGCTATAATCCTTGTAATGAAGCAAATCGCCTTGTTTGACTTTCCAATAAAAAGCACCGGCCGCTACCTCGACCTGCCCGCGGTAATGATCAATCAACATTTCACCGGCAGGATTGCCACTTGAATCAAAGTCCGGCCATGTTTGTAAGGTTTCTGACAACCGCCAGCGTTTTCCAGACTCAATCAGCCAGGCAAACCCTTGTTGAGTGTTATAAAGCAGATATTCCGTCCAGTATTCAGACTGATTTTGGTTATAGGACGATATTTCGGCAAATCTTACAGCCCCGATAATCAGATATTCTGTATCGTTCAGACGACCTTTTGTACCTATTGAAAGCGTAAACAGGTTTTCTTGTTCTTCCCTTTGGGCATTTGCCTCCATCAACGCAACAGTATCTTTTGTCGTGTTCAAACTGCTACCGCAAGACTGACACAAAAGGAAAGAAGTAACACCCCTTGGCCAATGAACAGGAGAGCCGCAATGCGGGCAGTTTTCAGAAAGAATCTCTCCTTTCAGACGGCCTGCACTTTCATGGATTTCATCATCACTGCGCTTATTTTCCAGCTTCAAACTGTCCAAACTGACTATGCGTCCGAAGTAGGAGTCCATTGGAAAAGTCGAATAATCCAAGGTCAAAAACAAATTGCCCCGTCGCCAGTCGCAAACCTCGCCTATCGCTTGATTCCCAGATAAACTGAACGGCAATTCGCCTTGCGCATCGGTATTACGGTAATGTATGGTACGGACGTCTGACGCAATAAAGGTTTGGCCATTAAAGATCAACGAACTGGAGCCGGCTTTCACCGACTTAAAATTTTTCGGCCCCCGTCTCCTCTTCTGGGCAAGCAAACAAGTCATGGCATATAAATCGCCAACCTCGGAAAGCCAGCCGGTCTGCCCGTCATCAAACAAGACATACCATTCATTCCATGCGCCGACATCGTAATGCACCTGCAATCGCCCAATTAGCGTAAATTTCCGATCATCAAAAAAGCCTCTCGTTCCAATCTGCAACGGACTGAAATCCTCCAAGAGCGCAGAATCACGCCCTGACTTGGCAACAAAATATCCGCTCCTCCCCTTACCGCTTCTAGCAACCAGCATACTGTGACAATGGCCACACACGAGCGTCACGGCAGTAGCGGAATACGCCTCCACAGGCGCACCACAGCTTGGGCAATCGGTTTTAAAAAAAGGCGTTTTTTCCATATAACGTCAATATTTCAGTTTAATCAGCACAAGGTTTAAGGCCGTCTGAAAACGGATTGAATATGCTTTCAGACGGCCTAACAGATTTTATTGTTCAACCAATGGTTGTATATCGTCCAATATTCCTTCTCCACGTTGCACAACCGTCCAAACAGCCCTTTCAGCCGCCAACTCCCTGCACAAGATTTCCTTCACTTTTTCCAATTTCATACCGCCGCAGATAAATGCGTCTATAGCGGCGAAGCGGTGTTCAGGCCAAGTGTGGATGCTGATATGGGACTCGGCGAGCAGTAAAACGCCGGTTACACCGCCTGCGCCGCCGAAGGTGTGGAAGTGTTCGGTCAAAATGGTGGCTTCTGCTGCCTGTGCGGCAGCCATCAAAGCGGTTTTCAGACGGCCTTCATCTTTTAAGATGGCTTCATCGCAACCGTATAAGTCCAATAGGCCATGATTACCGGGCGTATGGATCATTTATGGCCTCCGGAATAACCGCTGCCGCCGTAATAGCCGCCGGAGTGCATACGCGAGCCGTCGGAGTCGGAAGAGCCGTAGCTGATAATCATGGAGATGACGATAATGATGGTACTGAAAATGATGTAAGTGATTCTTGACATATTAATCCTCGTCCTCGTCTTTTTTGCCCATACTCCACAACAACCAGCATCCTACAAAGATGACAGTAAGTGCGGCAGAGCTATCGCCGGTCAAAAGCGCAGGGAGGTTGACGACAACCAGGATGGTGGTCATTATGATTCTTAATGATTTATCAATGCCGTCCGCCGCCATGTTTGCAGTGTAATGCGGAGCTTGGCCGGTCAGATTAAATGCATCTGCAATTTCCCGATAAGCAATTGGTGTACTTCTACTCCATGCCATTTCGTGATTGTTCAACTCGGCACAAAGTTTGCGGTTTTGTCCGTCGCGGTAGTCGCTGTAATAGTTCAAATCGCCGCTTCGGATGCGCCAGTAGAACGCACCGGCAGCGACTTCGACCCTGCCGCCGTAGTCGTAAAGTTTGCCGCAGCCTTGCGGTTGGCGGTTGCGGTCGAGGCGCGGCCATGTGTTTTGGGTTTGGGAAAGGTTCCAACCGTCATCGGATTCGACCAGCCACAGAAACCCCTGCGTCGGGTTGTAAAGCAGATACTCCGACCATTGACCTTCGGGCGTGAGCGTGCGGTTGAGGCCGCTGAACAGGTTTTCAAATGTTTCCTGCGCGTCTGTTTCGGCGTATCTGACTGCGCCCATAACGTAAAATTCGCGGTTTTTCAGACGGCCTTGTCTGCCGACGGGCAGGGTAAACAGGCTTTGCTGCGCCGTGCGCATGGCGTTGGCGGTAATGAGTTCGGCTTTGTCTTTGCCGATTGCCAATTCGCTGCCGCAGCTTGGGCAGTTGAGATGGGCGGTGAGGCCGTTGACCCAGTGGACGGACGAGCCGCAGTTGGGACAGTTTTCTGAGGAAATACTGCCTTTCAGACGGCCTGCGCTTTCTCTAATTTCATCTTCGTGGCGCGTGTTTTCCAGCTTCAAATCATCTAGGTTTACCATCCGTCCGAAGAAGGCTTCAGGTGTTTCGCTGCTGTAATCAAGCGTGATGAAAAGGTTTTCGCAACGCCAGTCGGAAACCCGATTTTCTGTATCCTCTTTCAAAACAAACGGCAATTCGCCCTGCGCGGCGGCGCGTTTCAAACTGATTTTGCGGACATCGGAGGCGATATAGTGCTTATCTTGAAAAGTCAGCTCGCTAAATCCGGCTCGCGTGTCTTCAAATTTCGGCGGATTATCGATTTCGACCGGCATGGTCATCACATACAAATCGCCCGCCTCAGAAAGCCAACCGGCCCTGCCGTCGTCAAACAGCGCATACCATTCATTCCACGCACCATCGTCGTATTGCACCTGAAGCCGTCCAACCAAGGTAAAGCGTTGCGCGACAAATGTGCCGCTGGTTCCGATTTGCAGCGGACTAAAATCTTCCAGCAATGCGGAATCGCGGCCGGAGTCGACAACGCCGTTATCTTGCCGCACCAGCATGCTGTTGCAATAACCGCACACCAGCGTCACAGCAGAAGCAGAATGCGCTTCGACAGGTGCGCCGCAGCTTGGGCAGTCGGTTTTGAAGAAAGGAGTTTGAGACATGGGTTTGCTTTTTCAGAATGGGTTGGCGTGTTTCAGACGGCCTTAGCGTTTCTATCAACTGGTTTTATCCATGATTTCAGATTAGAAACAAACCAAATCGCCGAACGGACTCAATCAAATGATTCGAAAGGCCGTCTGAAACCTTTTCACAGAAGCAACTCAACGCTTCTTTGAATGATATTTTTCAGACGGCCTTCAATTGATTAACCAATCAACTGTTTCAACACTTCAGCCTTAGCTTTATCAAAATCTTCTTGCGAAATCAAACCGCCATCCAGCAAAGACTTGAGTTTCACCAATTTCGCCTGCGGATCTTCGGCAGCCGGCTGAACATTTTGCTGAGCCTGTTGCGCATTCGGCTGCATCATGCCTGACATAGCACCCGCCATCGCCTGACCAATACCGGCACCCACGCCCAAACCTGCACCGATTCCGGCAAGTCCGCCTTCATTTTGTGCCGCAAGCGGGATGGATTCGGCGGTTTGATATTGGGTGTAGCGTCCCAAATCGCCGATAACGCCCATTGAAATTTTCTTATCCAATGCAGCCTGAATAGACGCAGGCAAGGTAATGCTTTCAACAGTGAAGTTTTCCAGCGCCAAACCCAGCTTGGCAAATTCCGCGCCAAGCAATTCGCCGATTTTTTGCGACAGCAAAACTTGGTTCGCCGCCATATCCAAGAATGGGATACCGGAGCTACCAAACGCGGCCGCCAATTGGGTGACTGCAATATTGCGCAGTTGGTTTTCCAAGTCTACACCGCTGTATTGCGCCGCCACGCCGCTGACTTCTTTGAAAAATTTTGCCGGATCGCTGATGCGGTAAGAATACATACCGAACGAACGCAGTTGCACCGCGCCAAACTCGGCATCACGCACGGTAACAGGTTGGGACGTACCCCATTTTCGTGCAAGCTGTTGTTTGGTATTGAAAAAGTAAACATCCGATTTAAACGGAGACTCAAAAAGCTTGTCCCAGTTTTTCAAGTTGGTCAGCACTGGCAGCGTTTGCGTATTAAGCGTGTAACGCCCCGGCCCGAACACGTCGGCGGTTACGCCTTCATCGACAAACATCGCCATCTGCGCCTCACGCACAGTCAGGCTCGCACCGTTTTGGATCTCCTCATCGGCAATTGGAAAACGCCACATCAGCAGGCTGTCGTCGGGATTCGGCCATTGAATGACGTCGATAAACTGTTTCTTGATAAAGTTGAACATTTCAACTCCTTATAAAATAAATCAGGATACAAAATTCAAGGTATGGGTATTCAAGTCAGGCAAGCAGCGTTCAAAATGCCAATCGAGATGGACACTGCACCAAATAACGCGCCGACGGCAACATTGTTGCCGATGAGTTCTGCGGTAGCGCCTTTAATCATCATGGTGGCGGCGAAATAGACAAAAATCTGAATCACGGCTGCGGCAAGGGCCCACAGGATAAAAT
>NZ_CATNVN010000136.1:0-4902 GCF_951230505.1 uncultured Neisseria sp. | reverse complement strand
TCGTTCCATTCGGCCTCAAGTTTCGCGCCTTTTTCTTTTGCATCCCATGCAGCATAGATTTCTTGAGGGATTTCAAACGCAGGATAAGCCCAACCCAAATGTTTGCGCGTGGCTTCGATCTCGTCCGCACCCAAAGGCGCACCGTGGGTTTTGTGGCTGCCTTCTTTGTTGGCGCTGCCTTTGCCGATTAAGGTTTTGCAGCAGATGAGGGACGGCTTGCCGGTTTCGGCTTTAGCAGCTTCAATGGCCGTCTGAATGGCATCAGTGTCATGACCATTTACATTTGGAATTACATGCCAGCCGTAGCTTTCAAAACGCTGCGGGATGTTTTCGGTAAACCAGCCGTCCACTTTACCGTCGATGGAAATATTGTTGTCATCATATAAAACAATCAGTTTGCCCAAGCCCAAAGTACCGGCAAGCGAGCAGGCTTCGTGCGATACGCCTTCCATCATACAACCGTCGCCCATGAAGACGTAAGTGTGGTGGTCAACGATGTTCAAACCGTCTTTATTAAATTCGACAGCCAAGATTTTTTCGGCCAAAGCCATGCCCACAGCATTAGCAATACCTTGTCCCAATGGACCGGTCGTGGTTTCCACGCCGTCGGTGTAGCCGTATTCCGGATGGCCGGGGGTTTTGCTGTGCAGTTGACGGAAATTTTTCAGATCATCAATGGAAACGTTGTAGCCGGTCAGGTGCAATAAGCTGTAAAGAATCATGGAAGCATGACCATTGGAGAGGACAAAACGGTCGCGGTTGTAGAATTTAGGGTTGGCAGGGTTATGATTGAGGAACTTCGTCCACAATACTTCCGCCATTTCCGCCATACCCATAGGCGCACCCGGGTGGCCGGAGTTTGCTTTCTGTACGGCATCGACTGAGAGGAAACGGATTGCGTTTGCCAATTGAGACATGGTTTGACCTTCCTTGGACAAGATTGGAAATATGAAAAAGTGTGCCGATTATCGCCTGAATCAGCCGTGCTTTCAAGAATAGCCTTTGATATTTGCATTGTCAGACGGCATGATTTCCAATAGGCCGTCTGAAACGGACAGGATAGATGATATTAACTGTTATTTCGTTTTGAAACAGTGCTTTATATATTTTTATCGTGTAAATAGCAAATCACTATAAGTTTGCATACAGGCTGATTCGTAAACCTTTGAATACTGCCCTTTTCAGACGGCCCTACATCAAACGGCCACAAGGAATCCATCGTTAAGACGAAGTCCCTCTTTTGCTTTGAATAGAGTCAAATGTTATGATTTGTATGCACGCGAAAGGCCGTCTGAAAATATTCACATCAAACTACTACCATGACAACAGGCTTGTGTGCACTTCATCAAGGAACACTGAAATGTCACCAGAAAACCAAGCTGAAAACACCTCACCCTCAACAGAAAAAACAGCAAAAGCCACTCCGCCCAAACCTTCCAAACCCAAATCCAGCGTGATTCAAATCCATCCTGAAGGCGAACGCATCCATCCTAAAAAGGCGGAAGGACGCTTTGCCAAACTGCGTATCGCCGCAGTATTGGCGACCCAGTTTGTATTTTACGTTATCCCATGGTTCAACTGGAGCGGCCGTCAGGCGGTTTTATTCAATATCCCTGACCGTCATTTCTTCATTTTCGGACTGTCGCTGGGTATGGGCGATTTGATTTACCTTGCCTTGCTGCTGATGATTTGTGCTTTCGGCCTGTTTTGGTGGACAACCATTGCCGGTCGTTTGTGGTGCGGCTACTCTTGCCCTCAAACGGTTTACACCGAAATTATGCTGTGGATTGACAACTTGGTCGAAGGCGATAGAAACAAACGCCTAAAACTGGAAAAATCGCCCTGGAACTTTACTAAAATTCGCATTAAGGCCACCAAATACCTGCTGATTTTCCTTGTCTGCGCATGGACAGGTATCACTTTTGCAGGCTGGTTTATCCCGATCCGCCAATTTGTTCCCGATTTATTCACCGGAGCAGCAGGCGGCGGCGCAATGTTTGCCGCAGCATTTTACGGATTCATGACTTTCTTCTTCGCCCACATCATGCGCGAAAAAGTGTGTCTGCATATGTGTCCGTATGCACGCTTCCAAAGCGCGATGTTCGACAAAGACACGCTGATTATTTCTTACGATAGCGAACGCGGCGAACCGCGCGGCGCACGCAAAAAAACCGCCAACAAAGAAGACAGCGGCTTGGGCGACTGCATCAACTGTACCATGTGCGTGCAAGTCTGCCCCGTCGGTATCGACATCCGCAACGGTTTGCAATACCAATGTATCGGCTGCGCAGCGTGTATCGATGCCTGCGACGAAATCATGGACAAAATGGGCTACGAGCGCGGCTTAATCCGTTATACGACCGAAGGCGCATTGGAACACGAATACCCTGAAAGCGACATCAAAAAACGCTTGAAACGTCCGCGCGTAGCTGGTTATGGCGCAGTACTCCTGGTGGTCATCATCGCCTTCCTGGTCGGCATTTCCACCCGAAAAATGGTCGAAGTCGATATCCTGAAAGACCGTGGCGTCATGGTTCGCGAAAACAGCCAAGGCTGGTTGGAAAATGCCTATAACCTACGCATTATCAACAATAGTGAAAACGAACAACTGATGACCGCAACCGTCAAAGGCTTTGACGAAATCGCGCTGACCGGCCTGCCTGAGAACGGTATTAAAATTGCGCCGCGGGAAACCGTTACCATCCCGGTACAGGTATCTACCATTCCCGAATACGCCGACAAAGGCAGCCATCCGATTGAATTTACCTTTATCTATCGCGAGACCGGCTCTGCCGACTCCAAACCGACTACTTTAGAAGAAAAAGCAACCTTTATCGGAGAATAAACGGTGTCCCCACAACCCCAAATCAAACCTTGGTACAAACATATTTGGCCCTGGGTGCTGATGGCCGGCCCCATCTTCGTCGTTATCGCCAGCGTTTCCATGTTCTTCGTCGCAAAAGAACACACGACAGACTTGGTGTCTGACGATTACTACAAAGACGGCAAACATATCGAAATCCAACTTCACCGCGATGAAGAAGCCGTTAAACGGCAAATTCAGGTGCAGGTTTTAATCAGTCCGGATATGAACGCCGCCAAAGTATTCGTCAGCGGACAATTCGATACAAAACAGCCATTAAACCTATTGTTAATGCACCCGACGCGCAAAGCCGATGACCAAACCGTCAAGCTGCACGCCGTAACAGCCGAACCACAAAATGGCCGCATGGAATACGAAGCCGTCTTTAAGCCTTTACGCCCAACCAATCATTGGTACCTGCGCGTTGAAGATGCCTCAGGCGTATGGCGTGTTGAAAACAAATGGATAGTCAGCCAAGGCAATGCAGTCAACTTGACGCCTATGGACAAATTGTTTGACAACGGCAAACAAGCCGCTTCAACAGAACAATAAATCCCGACCCAGGCCGTCTGAAACCTTTCAGACGGCCTGAAATCTTCATACCCTCTTATATTCCCTTCAAAATATGATTTTTTCCGATTGGCGCAGACTGACCGAAAATGAAGTCCGTATGGCAAAACAAGTTTTTGCGAACAGCATAAACTTCCACCACATCAAAATATATCGCGGCATTCCACTTATACCCAACACCAATACCGCCATTGCGCCCAATGGAAACATATACTTTCCGCGTAAACACTGCCCCGAAGATTTCACTCAAGCCGGCATAGCCTACAAAATTTGGCTGATTCATGAGCTGACACATGTCTGGCAACACCAGCGCGGTCACAAAGTTTGGTTGTCCGGTTTATTCATTATGCTCAAAGGCGGATATAGGAAACGCAAAGCTTACGCCTATCCCATACCTCTGCCTCACTTCAACCAACTCAATATCGAGCAGCAAGCCGACCTCGTTGCCCACTATTTTGCATCCACTTACCTGCCCAAAAACATTTACACCCCGCAACAGCCTATTTTTCAGACGGCCTTAGCAGATTTTCTTCACAACCCACACGACAAAAATCTATGCCCAAGATACTTGTCGGCAAAAAAACAACACTTCAAAAAGCAGAGTGAACAAATAAGCTATAATGGACAATCCGACACATCGTCCAAAAGGTCCCCAACCATGCCTTGGAACATACCTATTTTACTTACCTGGATGCGCGTCCTATTAATCCCCGTGTTCACCATCCTATTCTATTTACCGAACACATGGATTCAACCACAAACCGTCAACTGGACAGCCGCCATCATCTTTGCACTTGCAGCTATTACAGACTGGTTTGACGGCTTTTTAGCACGCCGTTGGAAACAAACCTCCGACTTTGGCGCATTCCTTGACCCTGTTGCCGACAAACTCATGGTCGCAGTTGCCCTGCTCCTGCTCGTCAGCCTTGGCAGAACATACGCCATCTTCGCCATGATTATTATCGGACGAGAAATTACCATTTCCGCCCTGCGCGAATGGATGGCACAAATGGGCAAACGCGGCAGCGTTGCAGTGGCCACTATCGGCAAATTCAAAACTACTGCCCAAATGATCGCCATCTTCCTTTTGCTTATCGGTACGGACAAATATAATGACCCTTTCTATCTCATTGGTAACATATTGATGTTTATAGCATCTGTATTAACCATCTGGTCCATGTGCTACTACCTGAAAATGGCATGGAAAGAATTCAAATAAAATTTTTAAAAAAATAAAAACAAAACACTTGACGCACACGATTAAATCCATAATAATTGCGTCTTCTTCGATATACGAAGCAACAAACTATCAGAGCGGGAATAGCTCAGTTGGTAGAGCGCAACCTTGCCAAGGTTGAGGTCGCGAGTTCGAGACTCGTTTCCCGCTCCAGTTTAATTTCAGATGCACTCAAATGCGGGAATAGCTCAGTTGGTAGAGCGCAACCTTGCCAAGGTTGAGGTCGCGAGTT
>NZ_CATNVN010000135.1:0-4948 GCF_951230505.1 uncultured Neisseria sp. | reverse complement strand
AAACGTACCGACCTAAAATCCATCCTTATCATCGGCGCCGGCCCTATCGTTATCGGTCAGGCCTGCGAATTTGACTATTCGGGCGCACAGGCCTGCAAAGCCTTGCGTGAAGAAGGCTATAAAGTCATTCTGGTGAATTCCAACCCCGCCACCATCATGACCGACCCTGAAATGGCGGATGTTACCTACATCGAGCCGATTATGTGGCAGACGGTGGAAAAAATTATTGCCAAAGAGCGTCCTGACGCGATTCTGCCTACCATGGGCGGTCAGACCGCGCTGAACTGTGCGCTGGATTTGGCGCGCAACGGCGTGCTGGCGAAATACAATGTCGAGCTGATCGGCGCGACCGAAGACGCCATCGACAAAGCAGAAGACCGTGGCCGCTTTAAGGAGGCGATGGAGAAAATCGGCCTCTCCTGCCCGAAATCTTTTGTCTGCCACACGATGAACGAAGCTTTGGCGGCGCAGGAACAGGTTGGCTTCCCTACCCTGATTCGTCCTTCTTTCACGATGGGGGGTTCGGGCGGCGGCATTGCCTACAATAAAGATGAGTTCTTGGCGATTTGCGAACGCGGTTTTGATGCGTCGCCTACTCATGAGTTGCTGATTGAGCAATCCGTTCTCGGCTGGAAAGAGTATGAGATGGAGGTTGTACGCGATAAAAACGACAACTGCATCATTATTTGCTCGATTGAAAACTTCGACCCGATGGGCGTGCATACCGGTGACTCCATCACTGTTGCACCTGCACAAACATTGACCGACAAAGAATATCAAATCATGCGTAATGCTTCGTTGGCAGTATTGCGCGAAATCGGCGTGGATACGGGCGGCTCGAACGTTCAGTTTGCGGTAAACCCTGAAAACGGCGAGATGATTGTGATTGAGATGAACCCACGCGTAAGCCGTTCTTCCGCGTTGGCCTCTAAAGCAACGGGCTTCCCGATTGCCAAAGTAGCGGCCAAACTGGCTGTCGGCTTTACGCTGGACGAGTTGCGCAACGACATTACCGGCGGCCGCACCCCAGCGTCATTCGAGCCTTCCATCGACTATGTGGTAACCAAAATCCCGCGTTTTGCGTTTGAAAAATTCCCCGCCGCTGACGACCGCCTGACCACGCAGATGAAATCTGTGGGCGAAGTAATGGCGATGGGCCGTACCATTCAAGAAAGCTTCCAAAAAGCCTTGCGCGGTTTGGAAACCGGCTTGTGCGGCTTCAATCCGCGCAGTGAAGACAAAGCGGAAATCCGTCGCGAACTGGCCAACCCTGGCCCTGAGCGTATGCTGTTTGTAGCCGATGCGTTCCGCGCAGGATTCACGCTGGAAGAAATCCACGAAATCTGCGCCATCGATCCTTGGTTCTTGGCGCAAATCGAAGACTTGGTAAAAGACGAAAAATCGGTTTCAGACGGCCAGTTGCAAGATTTAGATTACGCCGCTTTACGCCGTCTGAAACGCAAAGGCTTCTCTGACAAACGTTTGGCACAATTGTTGAACGTAAGCGAAAAAGAAGTCCGCGAACACCGCTACGCACTGAACCTGCATCCGGTTTACAAACGCGTCGACACCTGTGCCGCCGAGTTTGCCACCGAAACCGCCTACCTCTACTCCACTTACGAAGAAGAATGCGAATCCCGTCCTTCCGACCGTAAAAAAGTGATGATTCTCGGCGGCGGTCCAAACCGTATCGGCCAAGGTATTGAATTTGACTACTGCTGCGTTCATGCCGCACTCGCCCTGCGCGAATCCGGTTTTGAAACCATCATGGTCAACTGCAACCCCGAAACCGTATCCACCGACTTCGACACCAGCGACCGCCTGTACTTCGAGCCGCTGACCTTGGAAGACGTATTGGAAATCGTCCGCACCGAAAACCCATGGGGCGTGATTGTTCATTACGGCGGCCAAACCCCGCTCAAGCTGGCCAATGCCTTGGTTGCAAACGGCGTGAACATCATCGGCACATCTGCCGACAGCATCGACGCCGCCGAAGACCGCGAACGCTTCCAAAAAGTATTGAACGACTTAGGTCTGCGTCAACCGCCTAACCGCATCGCCCACAACGAAGAAGAAGCCCTCGTTAAAGCCGAAGAAATCGGTTATCCGTTGGTTGTCCGTCCTTCTTACGTACTCGGCGGCCGCGCCATGCAGATTGTTCACTCAGCCGAAGAGTTGCAAAAATACATGCGCGAAGCCGTACAAGTTTCCGAAGACAGCCCCGTATTGCTTGACTTCTTCTTGAACAACGCCATCGAAGTGGACGTAGACTGCGTTTCAGACGGCCAAGATGTCGTGATCGGCGGCATCATGCAACACGTCGAACAAGCAGGTATCCACTCCGGCGACTCAGGCTGCTCATTGCCTCCATACTCATTGGACGAAGAAATTCAAGACGAAATCCGCCGTCAAACCAAAGCCATGGCATACGCACTGGGCGTAGTCGGCTTGATGAACGTACAGTTTGCCGTACAAGACGGCGTGGTCTTCGTACTGGAAGTGAACCCACGCGCCAGCCGTACCGTACCGTTCGTATCCAAAGCCACCGGCGTACCGCTCGCCAAAGTCGGCGCGCGCGTGATGGCAGGCATTTCACTGAAAGAGCAAGGCGTAGAAAAAGAAGTCATCCCGGACTTCTACGCCGTTAAAGAAGCCGTGTTCCCATTCATCAAATTCCCGGGTGTGGACACCATTCTCGGCCCTGAAATGCGCTCTACCGGCGAAGTCATGGGCGTAGGCGCAAGCTTCGGCGAAGCATACTTCAAAGCCCAACTCGGCGCAGGCGAACGCTTGAGCACAACAGGCAAAGTGTTCCTCGCCGTACGCGACGAAGACAAACCGCTCATTGTCAAAACCGCACAAAACTTCCAAGCACTCGGCTACGGTGTCTGCGCCACTCGCGGTACCGCCGAATACTTGAAAGAACACGGCATCATCGTGCAAGCGGTCAACAAAGTGCAGGAAGGCCGCCCACACATCGTGGACGCAATTAAAAATGGCGAAATCGCACTGGTGGTCAACACCGTCGGCAGCACAGTACAATCTGTTACCGACAGCCACAGCATCCGCCGCACCTCCCTCACCCAACGCGTACCGCAATACACCACCATCGCCGGCGGAGAAGCCATGAGCGAAGGCGCAAAAAGCCGTGAACACTTGGGCGTGTACAGCGTACAGGAATTGCATGGCCGATTAAAAGCAATGAAGTAAGGGAAATTTGGACTGTTTTAATTCAGCCCAAGAAGATGCAATTCAGATCCACAGATTGGATTTATGACTGAATCCATGATTACTGAAATTCATCTTGATAGTTACCCATACGTTTATTACATATGAGGCCGTCTGAAAGGCTGGTTCCCAACTTTTCAGACGGCCAAACTTATCCTCTCACAACAATAAGGAAACGTCTAATGTCCGCCACACAACAACGCGCCCAACTCCACCGCCAAATTTGGAAAATCGCCGATGAAGTACGCGGCGCGGTGGATGGCTGGGACTTTAAACAATACGTTCTTGGTACGCTTTTCTACCGATTTATCAGCGAAAACTTCACCGACTATATGCAGGCAGGCGACAGCAGTATTGATTATGCCGCTATGTCCGACAGCATCATCACGCCCGAAATCAAAGACGATGCCGTCAAAGTCAAAGGCTATTTCATCTACCCCAGCCAGCTTTTTTGCAATATTGCCGCCAAAGCCCATCAAAACGAAGAGCTCAACACTAAGCTGAAAGAAATCTTTACCGCGATTGAAAGCTCCGCCTCCGGCTATCCGTCCGAACAAGCCATCAAAGGCCTGTTTGACGACTTCGACACCACCAGCAGCCGGCTCGGCAGCACCGTTGCCGACAAGAACAAACGCCTTGCCGCCGTCCTCAAAGGCGTGGCGGAACTCGATTTCGGCAGTTTTGAAGACCACCACATCGACCTTTTTGGCGATGCCTACGAATACCTGATTTCCAACTACGCTGCCAACGCAGGCAAATCCGGCGGCGAATTTTTCACCCCGCAAAGCGTCTCCAAACTGATTGCGCGGCTGGCGGTGCACGGGCAGGAGAAAGTCAACAAAATTTACGACCCCGCTTGCGGCTCGGGCAGCCTGCTCTTGCAGGCGAAAAAACAGTTTGACGAACACATTATTGAAGAAGGCTTCTTCGGGCAGGAAATCAACCACACCACCTACACCCTCGCCCGCATGAACATGTTCCTGCACAACGTCAATTACAACCAATTCCACATCGAATTGGGCGACACGCTGACTAACCCCAAGCTCAAAGACAGCAAACCCTTTGATGCCATCGTCTCCAATCCGCCTTATTCCATCAACTGGATAGGCAGCGACGACCCCACCTTAATCAACGACGACCGCTTTGCCCCCGCAGGCGTACTCGCCCCGAAATCCAAAGCCGATTTTGCCTTCATCCTTCACGCGCTGAACTACCTTTCTAGCAGAGGCCGCGCCGCCATTGTCTCATTCCCCGGCATTTTCTATCGCGGCGGCGCAGAGCAGAAAATCCGCCAATATCTGGTGGAGGGCAACTACGTGGAAACCGTGATTGCCCTTGCGCCCAATCTCTTTTACGGCACCGGCATCGCCGTCAATATCTTGGTTTTGTCCAAACATAAAGACAATACCGACATCCAATTTATCGATGCAAGCAGCTTCTTTAAAAAAGAAACCAACAACAACGTCTTAACCGAAGAACACATTGCCGAAATCGTCAAACTCTTCGCCGACAAAGCCGATGTGCCGCATATCGCCCAAAACGCTGCCCAGCAAACCGTCAAAAACAAACACTACGACCTCGCTGTCAGCCACTATGTTGAACCCGAAGACAGCCGCGAGGTCATCGACATCAAAAAACTCAACGCCGAAATCAGCGAAACCGTCGCCAAAATCGAACGGCTGCGGCGCGAAATTGACGAAGTAATTGCAGAGATTGAAGC
>NZ_CATNVN010000134.1:0-5000 GCF_951230505.1 uncultured Neisseria sp. | reverse complement strand
AAACCGTCATTGATATACCGCGAATCGGGCATTTCTAAAAATGGGAATGCTGCCACATCGCCGAGGTTCAGCGATGCCATGCGCAGGATGACGGCGGCGAGGTTGCTGCGGACGATTTCTGGGTCAGTAAATTCGGGGCGGCTGTTGAAATCTTCTTCTGAAAACAGTCGGATACATACGCCTGCGGAGACGCGGCCGCAGCGGCCGGAGCGTTGACGGGCGGCGGCTTGGGAGATTTTTTCGACATGAAGCTGCTCCACTTTTGCCCGTGCGGAATAGCGTTTGACGCGCGCAAGGCCGGTGTCGATGACGTATTTGATGCCCGGCACGGTGAGCGAGGTTTCGGCAACGTTGGTTGCCAGCACGATGCGTCGTTTTGCGCCAGAGGGGTGGAAGATTTTGTGCTGCTCGGCGTGCGACAGGCGTGCAAACAGGGGCAGGATTTCGTCGTTGCGGCGCAGTGTGGATTTGCGCAGGGCTTCGGCGGCTTCGCGGATTTCGCGTTCGCCCGGCAGGAATACCAAAATATCGCCTTCGCCATATCGCGCCAATTCGTCCGCTGCATCGACAATCGCATCGGTCAGCTCGACTTCCGCGTCGTCTTCGTCTTTGCTGGTAAGCGGTCGGTAGAGGATTTCGACGGGGTAGGTGCGCCCGCTCACTTCTAAAACAGGCGCGCCGTTGAAGTGTTGGGAGAAGCGTTCCGCGTCTATGGTTGCCGAGGTGATGATGACTTTTAAATCGGGGCGGCGTGGCAGAAGTTGTTTCAGGTAGCCCAAGAGGAAGTCGATGTTCAGGCTGCGTTCGTGCGCTTCGTCGATGATAATCGTGTCGTAGGCGGCGAGATAACGGTCGGTTTGGGTTTCTGCCAACAGGATGCCGTCGGTCATCAGCTTGACGCAGGCATCGCGCGAGGTGTGGTCGGTAAAGCGCACTTTATAGCCCACCGCGCTGCCGATTTCGGATTTCAGCTCTTCGGCAATCCGCTCCGCTACGGAACGCGCGGCCAAACGGCGCGGCTGGGTATGCCCGATCAATCCTGCCGCCCCGCGCCCGAGTTCCAAACAAATCTTGGGCAACTGCGTGGTTTTGCCCGAACCGGTTTCGCCGCAAATAATTGTTACCTGATTCTCGGCAATGGCTTTTTTGATTTCGTCGAGTTTTTCGTGAACGGGCAGCGTGTTGTCGAATTCGGGCTTGGGCAGTTTGGACAGGCGTTGCAGATAGAGGTCGTGCGATTTTTTGTATTTTTCCTCGACCTTGGCCAAGCCGCCGTATTTCTTGGGGTTTTTAAAGGCAGATCGCAGAAAATGGCGGTCTTTGGAGAGGGTTTGGGCGAAATCGGGATGCGGCATGATGGTGCAATGAATTAAATAATGTGAAAAGAATGGAATTATAGCAAAAGGCCGTCTGAAACTTGCTTGCTTTCAAGTTTCAGACGGCCTTTGTATGGATAAACTGTTTTAGTCGGCGGCGTGCCAAGGTTTTTGCATACCGGCGTGGAAACTCGGTTTTTCTCCGCCCCACAAGGTGTCGATGTCGTAGAAGTCGCGCACGGCAGGAAGCATGACGTGGACAACGAGGTCGCCTGCGTCGACGAGCGTCCATTCACCGCTGTCGCCTTCGGTGCTGAGGATTTCGAAACCGGCTTCTTTCAAATCGACGGCAACGTTGTTCGCCAGTGCTTTCACTTGGCGTGTGCTGTCGCCGCTGGCGATAATCATGCGGGCGAACAGGGAGGTTTTGTCTTGGGTTTCCAAAACAGAGATGTCTTTGGCTTTGATGTCTTCGAGGGCGTTTACGGCCACTTCGACCATTTTTTGCAGGTCTTGCAATTCTTGTTCGTTCATTGTTTTCCTAGTTGAAATGTTTTCAGACGGCATTATAGCTTATCTGCCTGAATAAACGCTATTTTTCATAGAGTTTGTGTTGGCGGATGTATTGGGCGACGGGTTGCGGCAGGCCGTCTGAATGGTGCGTTTTGGCGAGATTGGCGCGGATTTGGGTGGAGCTGGTGTTGTGCAGCGGCGCGTTGAGGATGCGGACGCTGCCGTTTTGCAGTGCTTCGCCGAGCCATGCGTGCAATTCGCGCGGGGTTTTGTTGAGGTTGTCGCCTTGGCGCATGGCAATGGCGATATGGGTCTGGCGCACGAGGGTTTGCCATTTTTTCCATGTGTGCAACTGCATCAGGCTGTCGCTGCCCATCAGCCACCACAATTGCGCACCGGGAAACTGCTGGCGGAAGATTTGGACGGTGTCAAACGTATAAGTTGCGCCGTCGCGGACGATGTCGCAATCGCTGGCGGCGAATTTCGGCTCGTCGGCGATGGCGAGTTCAACCATATTGAGGCGCTCTTGTGCCGGCGTGCGCGTGCTGTCTTTGTGGTACGGGTCGCCTGCCGGCAGGAAGACGACAAGGTCCAAACCGATTTCGTCGGCGAAGGCGCGGGCGATGTGGAGGTGGCCGTTGTGGATGGGGTCAAACGTGCCACCGAATAATCCGATGTTTTTCATTTCGTGGTGTCTGCGTTAGATGTTTTGGCCGTCTGAAGCAGGCAGGCTGCCGTCAACAATCAGGTTGAGCTTGCCAGTGGTCGGGTGGATGACCAGGCCGTGGATGGCGATATTGTCGGGCATCAGCGGATGTTTGCGAATCAGCTCGACGGTATGGCGCACGCTGTCTTCGACATCGTCAAAACCGGTCAGCCAGCCGTCCAAATCGATACCGGCATTACGCAGGGTTTCGATGCGGTCGTCGGGGATATTGCTGTCGTGTACGCGTTGGAGGAACTCTTCGGCGTGCAATCCGCGCATACCGCAGTCGTGGTGGGCAATGACCATGATTTCTTTGACTTTGAGTTCAAATACGGCCACCAACAAACTGCGCATCACCGAACCCCAAGGATGGGTCACCAGCGCGCCGGCGTTTTTGATGAGCTTGGCGTCACCGTTTTTCAAGCCCAACGCATTGGGCAGCAGCTCGATAATGCGTGCGTCCATGCAGGAAAGGATGGCCAGCTCGCGGCCGGGGTATTTGTTGGTGAAATATTTTTCGTATTCGCCCGTTTCGACGAAATGTTGGTTATAGGCGAGGATTTCGCTCAATTCGCTCATGATGTGCTCGTTTCGGATGGTTTACTCTATTATAGCGGTTTTCGGGTAGTGCGGTTGTTTTGCAAATTCGCCGTAAACGGCTAAAATCGACGTATCTTTAGTTCTTTTGGAGGATGCGCCATGTCTCAGTCTTTCCGTTTTGAACAGGTATTCACACCCGATGTCCACGACGAATTGTGGGATTGGGCGCAAACAAGCTATGGCGCATCCGACGATTGGTGTATTCTGTATCTCAACGGTCTGCCTTTAGGCCGTCTGAACCCGTTATGGCGCGAACGCCTCGGGCAAGATTGGACAGGCAGGCAGTCGACCCTTTCAGACGGCCTGAACTTGAAAACCGACAGCTGGGCAGAAATGGGCGACAGTTTGCAAACACTGGCGCGACAATGGCGCGAGTGCGGTTGGCTCAAGGGTTGGCGCGGTGAAAAGTTCGACATTTGCGACCAGTCGGGCCGGCCTTTATGCGCACTCGAACGCGCCGCCTTCCGTCCGTTCGGCCTGATGAGTCAGGCAGTGCATTTGAACGGATTGGTCGAAACAGAAGACGGTTTGCGCTTTTGGATAGGCCGCCGCAGTCCGCACAAAGCCGTCGATCCGAACAAACTCGACAATCTGACCGGAGGCGGTATCAGCAGCGGCGAGAGGCCGTCTGAAGCCGTCTGCCGCGAGGGCGAAGAAGAAGCTGGTATTCCCGCTTCTCTGACACCCCATATCCGACCGACTGCCCAAATATATAGTTTGCGCCCCGTTAATCGCGGTGTCCACAACGAAATTCTGTATATCTTCGACATCGTCCTGCCCGAAGGCTTCCAACCCGCCAACCAAGACGGCGAAGTCGCCGGTTTTGAACTGATGGACATCCCCACCCTGCTCGATGCCATGTTGAGCGGGCACATGATGCACGATGCCCAGTTGGTCACGATCGAAGCCTGCCGGCGATACGGCCTGATCGACCCCAAACATCCGCTGTCCGCATGGCTCGACAGCATCCGTTGCCGACCCCATTTTTAAAGGCCGTCTGAAACCATGTTGCAACTCAAAAACATCAACAAACGCTTCGGCAGCAAAACCGTTGCCCAAGACATCAACCTAAACGTCGAAGCAGGCGAAATCCTTGCCGTACTCGGCCGCTCCGGCTGCGGCAAATCCACCCTGCTCAAAACCATCGTCGGCCTGGTGCGTCCTGACAGCGGCGAAGTTTGGCTCAACGGCGAAAACATCACCGACATGCCGTCTGAAAAACGCAATATCTCGCTGATGTTTCAAGACTACGCCCTTTTGCCGCATTTAACCGCCCTCGACAACGTCGGCTTCGGCCTCAAAATGCGCCGTCTGCCCAAAGCCGAAATCGAAGAACAATCCATGCAGGCCTTGCGCGACATCGGTTTGGAACACGAAGCGCAACGCAAACCCGAAAGCCTCTCCGGCGGCGAACAGCAACGCCTCGCCCTCGCACGCGCCCTAATTACGCGCCCGTCGCTGTTGCTCCTGGATGAAGCCTTCTCCAGCCTCGACACCCACCTGCGCTACCACCTGCGCACCCTGACCGCCGAACGCATCCGCAGTCAAAACATCCCCGCCATCCTCGTGACCCACTCCGCCGAGGAAGCCTGCACCATGGCAGACACCATCGCCATCATGCACGAAGGCCGCATCCTCCAACACGGCACGCCGGAAACCCTTATCCGCCGCCCCGTCAACGCCCAAGCCGCCCTGCTGCTCGGTTTGGCCAACACCGGCGACACACACTACATTCCCCAACACGCCATCCGATTCGACCCGAACGGCACGACCGTCCGCATCAGCAAAGCCGTCCCCCTCGCCGAAGGCACGCGCCTCACCCTCGCCCATCCGCAATACGGCGATTTGATTTGGTATCCCCACGC
>NZ_CATNVN010000133.1:0-5033 GCF_951230505.1 uncultured Neisseria sp. | reverse complement strand
CCGACAAAATCCAAGCCCAAGTCTTTGGCATCGGCCATTTGCAGGAAGTCTTTGAAGAAGAATGCCTGCGGATCCGTACCCCATGCCGAAGTCAAAGAATAATAGGCATAGCTTGCCGCCCAGCCGACAATCACGGCGTAGTAGATACAGATGATGACGTTGGTCAGGAAGTTCCACCAACCCATCGGCTCAAACAAACGGCCGAGGCGGCGGAAGGCCAAAGGAGGCGAACCGCGGTAACGGTGGCCGATGGCGTAGTCGAGCAGCAACAGCGGAATACCTGCCGTCAACAGCGCAACCAAGTAAGGGAGGACGAAAGCACCGCCGCCGTTGTCGAAGGCGATGTAAGGGAAACGCCAAATGTTGCCTAAGCCCACGGCCGAGCCGATGGCGGCAAACATAAAGGCACGGCGACTGCTAAACGTCGCGCGTTCGCTGGATTGAGAATTTGACACAATGAACCTCTTAAAAATCGAGTGTCGTCAAGGCCTCCCGGCCTTGCGCGTATATATTTAGAAATCAGGTCGGACAAACCGGCCGGTTAAAATAGATATTCGGACAAGGATAATATCCGGTATTAGAGAATGCACCGCTTATGGCCATGCAAACATAATCTGACCTTATCGTAAAAAAATTTAACACTGTTGGCAAGTCAGTATTGCATTAAAATCGCAAGGAAAATCTTCATGCACTACGACTAAAATCTTCATACACTTCGTTTATATACAAGCCAAACGCAACACCCAAGCCCCGTTTTTCCCTCCCCTTCCCACTGACAACCGCCCTGGCCGTAAACCGCCTTTCCCTTATCCTGTAAGGAAAAGCGGCAACCCAACGTATTCAAATCCCCCGTTATCAAAATGTTTCAGACGGCCTGTTTTCCTTCCGACCAATCCGGGCCGTCTGAAAATTTCACTGTTGCATGTTGTAATCAAGAAACCGTCCCAAAATTCTGTTTAATATAAACAAAAACAATCCGCCTTTTTCTACGCCCATCATCACCATTATTTAAAATAAGCATAAAATATCAAAAATAAAATTAATAAAAAATAAAATAACAAAAAATCAAAAATAAAATCAATTTTAAACCCGCATTTCTACTCTAATCATCTACAATTAAAAATAATCGAATCAAAAAATTTCAATAAAACATTAATTACACAACACTACATTTTTGCTATAATTGCCGCCATTCAATCCACAACCCAAACCCAAAAAAAGAGGAAAAGCCATGGGTATCAAAGTTGCCATCAACGGTTACGGCCGCATCGGCCGCCAAGTAGTGCGCGCTATTTTCGACTACAAACTGCAAGACCAACTCGACATCGTTGCCATCAACGCCAGCGGCAGCATCGAGACCAACGCCCACCTGACCAAATTTGACACTGTTCACGGCCGCTTTGACGCCGATGTTTCCCATGATGAAAAACACCTCATCATCAACGGTAAAAAAATCCCTTACTTCTCCACCCGCAATCCTGCCGAATTGCCATGGGGCGAATTGGGCGTTGACTTGGTCATGGAATGTACCGGCGCGTTCACCAGCAAAGAGAAAGCCAAAATCCACTTGGAAAGCGGCGCGAAAAAAGTGCTGATTTCCGCTCCCGGCGGCGATGATGTTGACGCAACCGTCGTTTACGGCGTAAACGACGACGTGATTACCGACGACATGACCGTTATCTCCAACGCGTCTTGTACCACCAATTGCCTGGCGCCTGTTGCCAAAGTGTTGAACGAAAACATCGGCATCGTAAACGGCGTGATGACCACCATCCACGCGCTGACCAACGACCAAACCGTCACCGACGTACGCCACAAAGACCTGCGCCGTGCGCGTAGCGGCGTGGAAAACATGATTCCGACCAAAACCGGTGCTGCAAAAGCCGTCGGTTTGGTATTGCCAGACCTGAAAGGCAAACTCGACGGCCTCGCCATCCGCGTACCGACCGTCAACGTTTCCCTGGTTGACCTGAGCTTCCAAGCAGGCCGCGACACTTCCGCCGAAGAAATCAACGCGCTAATGAAAGCCGCTTCCGAAGAAGGCCGTCTGAAAGGCGTATTGGCCTACAATACCCTGCCGCTGGTTTCTATGGACTTCAACCACACCACCCAAGCCAGCACATTCGACTCCACGCTGACCAAAGTAACCGAAGGCAAAATGGTTAAAGTGTTCGCATGGTACGACAACGAGTGGGGCTTCAGCTGCCAAATGCTGAACACCGCGCGCCGTATGTTCGGTTTGGAAGTACGTCCGTTCTAATCGGCTTCCAACGCAAAGGCCGTCTGAAACATCTTTTCAGACGGCCTTTTGTATTTCCTTTAAAATATCGCATTCCCATTTATTTTCAGACGGCCTCTTCATGTTTCCCAACGAATCCGCCCCCAACCTCCTGCAAGGCTTAAACCCCGAACAACTCTCCGCCGTAACCTGGCCGCCGCAATCCGCCCTCGTTTTGGCAGGCGCGGGCAGCGGCAAAACGCGCGTACTGACCACACGCATCGCATGGCTTTTGCAAAGCGGTCAGGCCAGCGTACACAGCATTATGGCGGTAACGTTTACCAATAAAGCCGCCAAAGAAATGCAAACCCGTTTGGGCGCGATGATTCCCGTCAACGTCCGCGCCATGTGGCTCGGCACGTTCCACGGTCTCTGCCACCGCTTTCTACGCCTGCACCACCGCGATGCCGGCCTGCCCTCTTCCTTTCAAATCCTCGACAGCGGCGACCAGCTTTCCCTGATCAAACGCCTGCTCAAAAACCTCAACATCGCCGAAGAAATCATCGCGCCGCGTTCATTGCAAGGCTTTATCAACGCGCAAAAAGAATCCGGTTTGCGCGCTTCCGTATTGAGCGCGCCCGATCCGCACACGCGCCGCATGATTGAGTGCTACGCCGAATACGACAAAATCTGCCAACGCGAAGGCGTGGTCGATTTTGCCGAACTCATGCTCCGCAGCTACGAAATGCTGCAAAACAACGAAATCCTGCGCCAACACTACCAAAACCGCTTCAACCACATTCTGGTCGACGAGTTCCAAGACACCAACAAACTGCAATACGCCTGGCTGAAACTGATTGCCGGCAACAACGCCGCCGTTTTCGCCGTCGGCGACGACGACCAAAGCATCTACCGCTTCCGCGGCGCAAACGTCGGCAACATGACCGCGCTGATGGAAGAATTCCACATCGACGCGCCCGTCAAACTCGAACAAAACTACCGCTCCGTTGGCAACATCCTCGCCGCCGCCAACGCCGTCATCGAAAACAACGACGAACGCCTCGGCAAAAACCTGCGCACCGACGCCGAAGCAGGCGACAAAATCCGCTACTATTCCGCCTTTACCGACCTCGAAGAAGCCCAATTCATCGTGGATGAAACCAAAGCCCTCGAACGCGAAGGCTGGGATTTGGACGAAATCGCCGTCCTCTACCGCAGCAACGCCCAATCCCGCGTTATCGAACAAAGCCTGTTCCGCAGCGGCATCCCCTACAAAATCTACGGCGGCCTGCGCTTTTACGAACGCCAAGAAATCAAACACGCCCTCGCCTACCTGCGCCTCGCCGTCAATCCCGACGACGACAACGCCCTCTTGCGCGTGATTAACTTCCCACCGCGCGGCATCGGCGCACGCACCATCGAAAACCTTCAGACGGCCTCAACCGAACAAGGCATCACCCTTTGGCAGGCAGCCTGCAACGCCGGCGCAAAAGCCACCAAAATCGCCGCCTTCGTCCGCCTGATTGAAGCCCTGCGCAACCAAGTCGGACAAATGCCCCTGTCCGAAATCATCGTCGGCATCCTCAAAGACAGCGGCCTGACCGAACACTACCGAACCCAAAAAGGCGACAACCAAGACCGCCTCGACAACCTCGACGAACTCGTCAACGCCGCCATCGAGTTCAAACCCGAAGACAGCAACTTTGAAACCCTGCCCGAAAACATTTCAGACGACCCCGCCTTCCCCATCCTTGCCTTCCTCAGCAACGCCGCCCTCGAATCCGGCGAAAATCAAGCAGGCGCAGGCGAAAAAGCCGTCCAACTCATGACCGTCCACGCCTCCAAAGGCTTGGAATTCAACGCCGTCTTCCTCACCGGCATGGAAGAAGGCCGCTTCCCCAGCGAAATGAGCCTTGCCGAACGCGGCGGCCTCGAAGAAGAACGCCGCCTCATGTACGTCGCCATCACCCGCGCCCGCAAACGCCTCTACATCACTATGGCGCAACAACGCATGCTGCACGGACAAACCCAATTCGGCATCGTCTCCCGCTTCGTCGAAGAAATCCCACCCGAAGTATTGCACTACCTGTCCGTCAAAAAACCCGCCTACGACAGCTACGGCAACACACGCCAAACCGCCGTACAACGGGACAAAATCCTCGACGACTTCAAACAGCCCCAAACCTACGCAGGCTTCCGCATCGGCCAAAACGTCCGCCACGCCAAATTCGGCACCGGCGTCATCATCGATGCCGTAGACAAAGGCGAATCCGCCCGACTGACCATCAACTTCGGCAAACAGGGCGTGAAAGAGCTGGATACCAAGTTTGCGAAATTGGAAGAGATGTAAAAGGGAGATGGCAGGGGTCGTCTGAAACCCGTAGCGTGGGCTTTGCTCACGAAAGGACATTAATGACGTAAATGGCAGGCAGGTCGTGCTATGATGTTTGTTGACACTATTTAAGACAACTGATTTCATCGAATCAACAATTTTTGTTTATCAGCCTTAAGAAATTACGAATGGAAAAAAGGAAATACGTTATGGAAAATATAGATCGGGAAACCCTTTCTGCTATATTGAAAGAACATCAATTATGGATTGATAGTAATGGTGAAAATGGTGAAAGGGCTGATTTATCTAATAAAAATTTAATAAGAGCAGATTTAAGAGGAGCAGGTTTAAGGAGAGCAGATTTAAGGGGAGCAGATTTAAGGGGAGCAGATTTAAGGGGAGCAAATTTATTTAGAGCAAATTTAAGAGGAGCAAATTTATTTAGAGCAAATTTAAGAGGAGCAAATTTATTTAGAGCAAATT